>JASEJS010000084.1 GCA_030016765.1 Patescibacteria group bacterium | reverse complement strand
TTTAAAAGATTTAATTTTTAAATAAAAGAAGTTAATTAATGGAAATTTTAGAGAGCGTTAAAAGAATTTTATCTAACGAACCGAAATTAATTGAAATTAAAGAAGCGAAAAGAGTTATTTTTGTTGGAGATACTCATGGCGATTTGGAAGCTTCTCAAAAAGTTATAGAAGATTATTTAAAACCTGAAAATAAAATTGTTTTTCTAGGAGATTATGTTGATAGAGGCCTGAAATCTAAAGAAAATTTAGATTTTTTATTAGAAGCTAAAGATAAAAATCCAAATCAAATTTATTTATTGCAGGGAAACCACGAAGGCCATCACATTTTAAAATTTTCTCCCGCTGATTTTTGGGAGAGTTTAAATAAGAAAGAATACCAAATCTATACTTCGACGGTTGAAAAATTCCCGTTGGCAATTGAGTTAAATTTTTCTACAGGTGTCGAAAAAGTCAACTGGAAAGAGAATGGAATTATTGCTCTTCATGGAGTTTTACCAGATGTTAAAAGTTTAGAAGAAATAAACAAAATTAAACCAGGCAGTGAGGAATGGATGCAAATAGTCTGGGGAGATTTTTTGGATGAAAAAGGAGAATATTTAGGGATTGACCCTTTTACTGGCCGTCCCCAATTTGGCAGAGATTATTTTTTTAAATTAATGAAAAGGTTTAAGAAAAAGGTTTTAATCCGCTCTCATCAGCCTGATGCTCCATTATTTATGTTCAATGATCGCTGCCTAACTATCTTCACTTCTTCTGCCTATACTCGAGAAAGAACTATTGCTATTGTTGATTTATTAAAACCAATAAAAACTGCTAAAGATTTAGCAATCAAAAGAATTTAAAATATGATAAAAGTTTTAGGACATCGAGGTTGTGCTGGTTTAGAGCCAGAAAATACAATCAGGGCTTTTAAAAGAGCTTTGGATTTAGGAGTGGATTTAATTGAATTTGATGTCAGAATGACTAAAGATAAAAAATTGGTTGTTATTCATGATGAAAAATTAGATAGAACCACTAATGGCAAAGGTTTTGTCAGAGATTTTGCATTTGAAGAAATTAAAAAATTAGATGCGGGGAAAGGCGAAAAAATTCCCTCTTTTGAAGAAACTCTTAATTTATTAAAGAGTGAAAAACCAATTATTGTCATTGAGATAAAAGAGCCCCAAATTACTGAAAAAATTTTAAAAATCATTAAAAAAGAAAATTTGGAAAATAAAGTTTTAATTGTTTCATTTTGGCATAATATTTTAAATAAAATTAAAGAAATTGAGCCAGAAATAAAAACGGGAGCAATTTTAGCAGGTAGACCAATGAATTTAGTTTCAACAGCGAAAGCTGCTAAATCGAAGCTTCTTTGTTTGCGTCATGAATTCATTGATGAAGAGTTAGTAAAGAATTGTCATCGAAAAGGAATTGAAATTAATGCTTGGACAGTAAATGAGCTTAAAGATATCGAGAGAATGATTAAATTGGGCATAGATATAATAAGTAGTGATTACCCAAATCGAGTTTTAGCAAAATTAAAAGCAGAAAAATAAGAATGAATATTCAAGAAGAAAAGAAAATACTTCGAGAGAAAATTTGGAAATTATTGGAAGAAAAAGAAATTGCTAGATTTCCTCTACCCTGTCAAGGGAGAATTCCAAATTTTAAAGGTGCTGATAAAGCAGCTAAATTAGTTACCACTTTGCCAGAATGGAAAAAAGCAAAAATAATTTTTTCAAATCCTGATTTCGCTCAACAAAAAGTTAGAGAACTATCTTTAAAAGAAGGGAAAATTTTAATCATGGCTACTCCCAAATTAAAAGAATAAAGTCCCCCATCAAGAATTTGACACCAAAGTTGATTATATCATCACTCCGAATAAAATTATCAAATGTTTTCAATGACTAACTCAGGTGTTAAGTACACTTTAGCAAATTTAATATTTTCCTACAGATATATAATTGATTGTGAAAGAAAAGGCCATAAAAATTATCTCCTGGAATGTTAATGGGCTGAGATCGGTTTATAGAAAGAATTTTTTGCAATGGGTAAAAGAAGAAAAACCTGATATTATTTGTTTACAGGAAACAAAAATTCAACCTCAGCAAATTTTACCAGGTTTAATTGAGCCTCCAGGATATCTTGCTTTTTTTAATTCAGCTTCTAAAAAGGGGTATGCCGGTGTTGGGATTTTTACTAAAACTAAGCCATTATCTAAAAAAGTTAAAATGGGCATGGAAAAATTTGACAGGGAAGGAAGAATATTGAGATTAGATTATCCAAATTTTATTTTAATTAATATTTACTTCCCTCACGGAGGGAGACAAAAAGAAAATTTGAATTATAAATTAGAGGCTTATGAATATTTTTTAAAATATCTTGAAAAAATTAAAAATGGAAAAGTAATTTTAGTTGGAGGAGGTTTTAAAGCTTTAAATCCTCTCTTTGCTGCCG
>JASEJS010000083.1 GCA_030016765.1 Patescibacteria group bacterium | reverse complement strand
AAGATTTGGTAACTCAGGAATTGAAAGGCGGACTTTTATCAAGAGGGGAAAGAATCATTTTACTTTTAATCGCTTTGATTTTGGGAAATTTCAATCTTTATTGGATGACTGAACTCTTAATTCTCATTGCCATTTTAACAAACCTCACCGCCATTCAAAGGATACATTTGGCCTTGAAATCATGTTATAAATAAGAGAAAATAAAATATATGAATTAATAAACTTTACGAATTAGGCGATGGCTTGTTTCGTGAAGTTGAAAGAGAATGGAAGAGAAATTAGTGAAAAATGGAGTCAACTCTATTTTTCTTATTTGATTTTTGGTTTTGAATGGGATAGAATAAAAAATAACATGAAAGCAAAGAAAACTTATAAATCAAAAGAATTTGAATTTTTTTTAAAAGCCTCCTTGAAAAAGTATAAGGGGAAATATGTTGTAATCATTGGGAATAAAGTAGTTGCTTCTGGGGAAAATGCTAAGGAAGTTTGGGAAGAGGCTAAGAAAAAATATCCTCAAGGACTTCCCACCTTAGCCAAACTTCCAAAAGAAGAAGGTTTGGTATTGAAAATTTTATGGAGATAGAATTTGATTTTCGAGAAGAAGAAAGTAATCTCTTTGGCCCAATTTTCCGTCCCGTAGCTCGTCTAATTTTGATTAATAATAAAACAAAATTGCCCCAAATTTTTTATGTCGATTCTGGAGCCGATATTACCTTAAT
This sequence comes from Patescibacteria group bacterium, assembly GCA_030016765.1. Classification (GTDB taxonomy): domain Bacteria; phylum Patescibacteriota; class Minisyncoccia; order Minisyncoccales; family JASEJS01; genus JASEJS01. The sequence goes on along the minus strand of JASEJS010000083.1, from coordinate 1,749 downwards.
TCCAAAATCTGTTGGTGAAATTTTGGGATTTAAAGTGAAAAAGGATGAACAAATCGCTGAGATTAAAGGAGTGGGTGAAAGAGGGATTCCCATAGTAATTAAAAAAGCAATTTTACAAATTAATGAGATTAAAATCAAAACTAAAATTGCCTGGAGTTTAATTGAAGAAGTTCCCCTGCTTTTGGGCCGAGAAGATTTCTTTAAGTTCTTCGAGATTACTTTTGTTAAAAATCGAAAAACAATTTTCCGTATCCATTGACAAAGTTTTTGAGAAGTTTAAAATTAAGATATACTGGCTATGCCCAGTAATACAACCTCGACTGGGCATACGCCCAATACGTTGTCGCCAAAGGCGACAAGTCGAGGTTGATATACTGGGTATGGGAAAACTTAATAAAATTTTAATTGTTGTTGTCATTACAGGATTTTTAATTGGTGTAGGATTTTTAATTGTTGGAGCAATAGTTTATCTAAGGGTTGGTAAATGTCCGTCTGAGAAATTTTTATCTCCTCAAGAAGCGGCTGAAAAGGCAATCACATATATAAATCAGAATTTGCTTCGAAGAGGAATGACAGCCTCCCTTTTAAATGTGGCCGAGGAAAATGGAGTTTATAAATTCCATCTTAAAATTGGCAGTAATGAATTTGATTCCTATGTGACAAAGGATGGTAAACTTCTTTTTATTGAAGGTATTGACATGGAAAAGACCTCTCCCTCTGCCCAAGGAGGGGGTGAAACCACCGGTGAGGTTTCAAAAAGAGATACCCCGGAGGTTAAACTTTTCCTCATGTCCTATTGTCCTTTTGGCTTGCAGGCGGAGAAAATGTTTTTGCCAGTTTATGATTTATTAAAAGAAAAAGCTGAGATGGCGGTTTATTTCGTTAATTATGCCATGCATGGGAAAAAAGAAGTTGATGAAAATTTGAGGCAATATTGTATTCAGAAAGAGGAGAAAGAAAAATATTATAATTATTTGAGCTGTTTTGTTAAAGCTGGAGAATTTAAAAAATGTCTTTCTGAAGCTAAAATTGATAGAGATAAAATGAACTCTTGCATTTCCCAGACTGACCAAAAATATAAAATTACCAAAATGTATAATGATAAAAGTACTTGGCTTAATGGAAATTTCCCGAAATTTGATGTCCATACCGACCTTAATGAAAAATATGGGGTTCAGGGTTCACCAACCATTGTGATTAATGACAAAGTGGTTGAGGTAAGCCCTCGCTCTCCCGAAAAATTTAAAGAAGTAATTTGCCAGGCTTTTAATTCCCCACCAAAAGAATGCTCTAACACCTTATCTAACGATGTTCCTTCCCCAGGTTTTGGCGGAGGAACAGATTCTTCTTCTGGTGGTCAATGTAGATAATTTTTATCTTTATGCCTAAGGTCCGTGTATTTACTGCTCCCAGTTGTCCTTATTGCTTTGCCTTGGAAGAATTTTTAAAAGAGCATAATATTGAATTTGAGGAGATTGATGTTTCAAAAGATGAAAAAGCAGTAAAAGAGTTGATTGAAAAATCAGGACAAATGGGAGTCCCAGTAATAGAAATTGATGGAGAAATAGTAGTGGGTTTTGACAAAGAGAAAATTTCAAATCTTTTAAATATTAAAGAGTAATATGATTAAAATTGCCATTAATGGTTTTGGCCGAATTGGTCGGCCAACATTTAGAAGAATTTTAGATAGCCATCCTGATTTAGAAGTGGTGGCGATTAATGATTTGACTGATCCTAAAACTTTGGCTT
>JASEJS010000012.1 GCA_030016765.1 Patescibacteria group bacterium | reverse complement strand
AATGAAACTAGATGGAGCTGGCAATCTGATTGTGGGAGGAGAATTAACCGTGGAAGGAGCCACAACTACCATTAGAGGCCAAAAATATGTTTGGCCCTCCTCAAAAAATGATGGCTACCTGAAGTTAACAGGAGATAATCTTTCTTGGACAAGTATTGATATTCCTTCTCCGCTTTGGGCAACATCATCAGCTCCTGATGGTAAGGAAATTCTTCATCCCAATTCAAAATTTGGTTATTCTACCAATTCTTTAGTGATTAGAAAAAGCGATGGCAATGTCGGTATTGGGACAACAGAACCACAGGCGAAATTAGATGTTAATGGAGGAGTAAGAATTAATACCGCTAGCGCAGCTACCAGAAATGCGACTACAGTTGGATTTGCCTGCCTCGATTTAAATAAAAATAACTCAACCCTCGGGGATGATACCTGTAATGAAAGTAAAAGGGGTATGATAAAAATGAGCGAAAACACTTGTAAAGATGAAAAAAAGAGAGATAGTTTGTGTTATTGTGGGAAATATGATGACAATTGGCGCTGGATTTGTCTGGTTTCCTGCCCGGCCTCGGAATAATAATTAAAACCAAAAATAAAGACCAAAATACAAATTAAAAAATATAAAAATTTTCCCAGTTTTGGTTCGTGTTTTTGATTTTAAAAATGGATTTGCCTAATTTCCTATTGAAGGATAAATTGAAAATAATTCTTTTACTTATTGTATTTGGCTTTTTTGCTATTGGTTTTGTTTTGGCCAGTTCAGCTGATAATGTCTGGGGTTGGGCCTGGTCAGAAAACATTGGCTGGATTAGTTTTAATTGTACCAATACCAATTGGTGTGCTACTTCAAATTATGGGGTGAACATTGAAAATTCAGGCTATTTCTCTGGTTATGCCTGGTCAGAAAACATTGGCTGGATTAGTTTTAATCGGGCAGAAACTGGTCCTCCTCCAACTTCCCCAGATTATAACCCCTATTTAGCTAAAGTTGATTTAGAAACTGGCAAAGTTTCTGGCTGGGCTAGGGCCTTGGCTTATGGTGATGGCTGGTCAGGCTGGATTAAATTGAGAGGAAGGACTACTGAAGCTGTTCCCAAAGAATATGGGGTGGTAATCGATAAAGATAGTGGTGAATTTTCTGGTTGGGCCTGGTCAGATATGGTCATTGGCTGGATTAGTTTTAATTGCAAAAATCAGGAAGTTTGTGAAACTTCAGATTACAAAGTAAAAACCTCTTTTGCTTTTTTGCCTTCTGTTTCCAATCTTCATGATAGTTGGACACCTTGTGCTGATTCTTTACATCCCACTTTAAATTGGGAATATAATGATGGAACCCCTGATGGCTATGAGGTTGAAATCTATAGTGATTCCGCTCTATCTAATTTAATTTATGAATATACTGCCACTGGCGCTATTAGTACTGCTCACACTGCTAACTATGATGCTGGAAATTGCCATTTGGCAGAAGGAGAAAATGGATTTAAAAATAGTCCCATTTGTGATTTAGAATATGGAACAACTTACTGGTGGCGAGTAAAAGCGAAAAGAACAGAAACTGGAGTTTGGTCAGATTGGTCAGCCCCTGATAGTTTTACTACTTATCTTCATAGATGGCCCAGTCCAAATTTTAAATGCTCTGCCAGTTCAACTGGGCCTTGGGTAGATTGTTCTACCCTGAGGCCAGCTGTCAATGAGATAATTTACTTTCATAATGAAAGTGAGGCTTTTGGAGGAGCAATTACTACTAGTTGGTATTGGGATTTTGGAGATGGAATTACTAGTACTCTCCAAAACCCAAGTCATTTTTATTCTCAGCCGAGAAATTATAGTGTGATTTTGGAAGTAACTGATTCAAATGGCTATTCTTGTCCCACTGACCCTGAAGATATTAAATTTAGAGTTACTGTTAAAATTCCCCTTCCAGAATGGAAGGAAATTCCTCCTTTTATTTGGCTAAAGAATTTTTTTGCCAGTATTTTAGAAAATCTTGGGAAAATTTTTTCTTAACCCCATTATTTAACTGATTCAATTTCCTCGGGTGCTATATTTTTGACAATCTTTTTGGGGTTTGCTATATTTAAAGTAGCGAAGAATTTTATTTGGAATTATTATGGTAAATTCCAAAATTATCAATTTGAAATATGAACCAATTTATTCTGCTTTCAGTGGGCATAGTGGCTTTGGCTATGGGAGCTATTTTGGGTTACTATGCCCGCCAATCAATTGCCAAGAGAAATTACCGAACTATCGAAGCCAAGATTGGAAAGAAAATCTCCAAAGCCCAACAAGAATCAGAACAAATCTTATCTGATGCTAAACAAAGAGCTTCTCAAATAATTGAGGAAGCTAAAAAAGAAGAAGATAGGAGACGTCAAGAACTTTTTAAAACTGAAAGGCTTTTGCTGAAAAGGGGGAATATTTTGGAAAAGAAAATTTCTGATTTTGAGAAAAAAGAAAGGGAATTCCAGCAAAAGGTTATAAAACTCAGAGGGATAAAAGAAAACTTAGAAAGCTTAAGAACAGAAGCTTTAGAAAATTTAGAGAGGATTTCTAAGCTTTCTAAAGAAGAGGCAAGAAAAGAACTCTTGAATAATTTAGAGAAAGAATATCAAAAGGAAATTTTAGAGAAAATTAAAAAGTTGGAGTTAGAAGGCTGGGAGAGGTTTGAAAGAAAGGCGAAGGAATTATTAGCCTTAGCTATCCAAAAAACAGCAATTTCTCAAGCTCAAGAAATTACCACTACCACCTGTCCCTTACCCTCTGAAGATATTAAGGGAAGAATTATTGGCAAAGAAGGAAGAAATATTAGGACTTTGGAAAAATTAACTGGGGTAGAAATAGTAGTTGATGAAACTCCTGAGGTGGTGACGATTTCAGGTTTTGATCCAATTAGAAGACAGATTGCTAAAACTGCTTTAGAAAAATTAATTCGAGATGGTCGAATTCAACCAGCCAGGATTGAGGAAATGGTAGAAAGAGCTAAAGCAGAAATTAATTTCCAGATAAAAGAAGCTGGGGAAGCGGCAGTTTATGAGGTGGGGGTAGTTGGGTTGGATCCGAAATTAGTTCAATTATTGGGAAGGCTGAAGTTTAGAACCAGTTATGGTCAAAATGTTTTACTCCATTCAATTGAGGTTAGCCATTTGGCTGAAGTCTTGGCTTCAGAATTAGGAATAGATACAAAAATAGCCAAAAAAGCTGGTCTGTTGCATGATATTGGAAAGGCCCTTGATCATCAAGTAGAGGGTTCCCATGTTGATATAGGGATTAAGATTTTAGAAAAATTTGGCTTAGAGAAAGAAGTAATCGATGCCATGAAATCCCATCATGAAGAGTATCCCTATCAGAGTTTAGAGGCAATTGTTGTTCAAACTGCTGATGCCATCTCTGGAGCTCGTCCCGGAGCCAGAAAAGATACTTTAGAAAATTACTTAAAGCGGCTGGAAGATTTAGAAAACATTGCCACTTCTTTTTCAGGAGTGGAGAAAGCTTATGCTATTCAGGCTGGAAGAGAGATTAGGGTTTTTGTTAAACCAGAAGAAATTGATGATTTGGCCTGTCATAAATTAGCTAAGGAAATTGCAAATAAAATCCAAGAAGAGCTGAAGTATCCAGGAGAAATAAAAGTCAATGTAATCAGAGAGAGTCGAGTAGTCGAGTATGCCAAATAAACCTACCAATTACGAATCTAAACGAATTACGAATGGAAATACGGCTCGTCTAAGCCGTATTTTGTTGAGCGGATGAGCGGAATCGAACCGCCGTCCTTTCTTTGGAAGAGAAAAGTTTTACCATTAAACTACACCCGCATCTCGGAGTGGTGGGATTTGAACCCACGACCTCTTGGTCCCAAACCAAGCGCCCTAAACCACTAGGCCACACTCCGCTAGATTGTATTTTAATAAATCTTTCTCTTTGAGTCAATTTATTTTATAATTTAAATATGAACAAGTTTTTTAATCAATTAAATATCTTTAATCAGTGCGGCGATATGGACTTCCCATTTGGCAATGTCCTCAATTTCTTTTTCTAATAATGGGATTAATTATCATTGGCTCAATTCTGATCGTTTATGCCATTGGTAGATATTATATTGAGGAGCCCTCTTTCTAATTTGAGATGGACAATTGAATTGTTAATGTCAGGAAGATTGGGTAAAATTGAAGAAAGGCAGACTGAGTATTTTAGAATTTTAAAAGAAAATTCAGCGAGAATGGGAGAATTGATTTCCGATCTATTGACTGTTTCCAGAATTGAAACTGCTACCCTTCCTTTAAAGAAAAAAGAAATCTCTTTGGAAGATTTAATCAAAGAATTAATTAAAGATTTTGAGCCCTTTGCTAAAGCTTCCAATGTTGAAATAAGATTTAAACCTCAGGAAAATCTGCCAAAAATTTTAGCTGACCCTTCCCAGCTGAAACTGGCTATTGAAAATCTCTTAGACAATGCCATTCGTTATATCAAAGATAAAGGAAAGGTTGAGATTTCACTTGAAAAAAGGAAAAAGAATCTTTATTTTGAAATAAAAGATAATGGAGTGGGTATTCCCAAAGAGGATCAAAAATATATTTTTCAAAAATTTTTCCGCTCAGAGAATGTTTTAAGATATCAAACTCAAGGATCAGGCCTTGGTCTTTATATTACCAAATCAATTGTTGAAAGGTCGGGAGGGAAAATTGGATTTAAGAGCGAAGAGGGTAAAGGGTCGACATTTTGGTTCACATTGCCCATAAAATAATGAAAACTATATTATTTATTGAAGATGAATCAGCCTTGCAAAAAACCTTTGGAGATCTCTTAAGGACAGAAGGTTATGAGATGATTTCGGCCTTGGATGGGGAAATCGGATTGAAATTGGCTAAAACAGAAAAGCCTGATCTAATTTTACTTGATCTGATTTTACCAAAAATTCATGGCTTTGATGTTTTAAAGCAGCTAAAAGAAGACCCTGAGATAAAAGAAATTCCAATCATTGTTTTAACTAACTTAGAGGGAATAGGGGATGTCGAAAAAGCCCTTGAACTGGGAGCAACTACTTATTTAGTAAAAGCCCAATATTCTTTAGAGGAAGTGATAGAGAAAATCAAAAAAGTCCTAAAATAGCTTTTAGCTTTTAGGGAATAGCTTTTAGTTTTATGTATGTTAAATCTTATAAAGATCTTATAGTTTGGAAAAAATCGATTGATTTAGTGGAGGAAATTTATAAGATTACAAAAAGGCTTCCAAAATCTGAAACTTATGGACTTTCCTCACAAATGCAAAGAGCAGCTATTGCCATTCCTTCTAATATTGCTGAAGGAAGTAAACGAACTACAAAAGAGTATTCTCAATTTCTTTCCATTGCTTATGGTTCGGCAGCCGAATTAGAAACTCAGTTAATTCTTATAAGAAGAATTTATCCTAATCTTGATATCAAAAAAGCTGAAAGTCTGTTAGAGGAAATTTTAAAAATGTTGTCGGTAATGCTTCAGAAAATGAAATCACTAACCCCTAACCCCTAACCCCTAACCTATGAGAGTAGAACCCCAACAATTAAAAGTTTTTTTACTTGATGCTGGTTTAGTTACTGAAAAGCAGTTTGAAGATTGTCTAAAAAAAGCAAGAAAAACTAAACAGAAAGTGGGTGATGTTTTAGTTTCTGAAGGCTTAATTAGCCAGGAAGAATTAATAAAACTCGAAGCTTACATTTTGGGGATTCCTTTTGTTAATTTGGAGAAAGAAATTATTGACCCTGGAGTTTTAAAGATTATTCCCGAACCAATTGCTAGCTCTCACAACATCATTGCCTTTAGAAAAAAGGGGGCAAATCTGGAAGTAGCTATGCTTGACCCTGAGGATTTAAGGACAATTGAATTTATCAAAAAAAAGGAGCCAGGATTGAAGATCCTACCCAGATTAACTACTCCCGAATCAATCAAAAATGTCTTAAGGCAATATCAGAAAACTTTAGAAGTAGAATTTGGAGAAATTATCAAAAAGGAAGCTGGAGTGATCCGACCAATTGAAGAAAAAGAGGTGATTGAGGAAAAAGAGGAACTGAAAAAAGTAGCTGAGGAATTACCAGTAATTAGAATTGTTGATACCTTATTAAAACATGCCATTTTACAAAGGGCTTCTGATATTCATATTGAGCCCCTGGAAAAGGAAGTTTTGGTCAGATATCGAATTGATGGAATTTTGCACGATGCCATGACCTTACCAAAAACGGTTGCTTCAGGGATTGTAGCCAGAGTTAAGGTTCTTTCTAACTTAAAATTGGATGAGCACAGATTACCCCAAGATGGAAGATTTAAAGTAGAGACTGAAGAATACAGATACTCTATTCGAGTTTCAATTTTGCCAGTTTTTGATGGAGAAAAAATTGTAATGAGATTATTGCCAGAAACAGCTAAAGCCCTAACCCTTGAAGGCTTGGGTTTAAGAGAAGAAGCCTTAGAAAGAGTTCAGGATAACTTAAGGAAACCAGTGGGAATGATTTTAGTTACCGGTCCCACTGGCTGTGGGAAGACTACCACCTTATATTCCATGCTCGAAATTTTGAACACTCCAGGAGTAAATATCTCCACCATTGAAGATCCAGTGGAATACCGAATTCCAAGAATTAATCAAACTCAGGTTAATCCAAAAATTGGTTTAACCTTTGCCAATGGCTTGAGGGCTTTGGTCAGGCAGGATCCAGATATTATTATGGTCGGGGAAGTTAGGGATAATGAAACGGCAAGCTTAGCCATCCATGCTGCCCTAACTGGCCATTTGGTTTTATCTACCTTGCACACTACTGATGCTGCTGGAGCCATTCCTAGATTAATTGATATGAAAGCTGAACCCTTTTTGATTTCTTCGACCTTAAATGTGATTTTGGCCCAGAGATTGGTGAGGAGGCTTTGTAAGGAGAAGATAAAATATACTTTGAAAGAATCTGAATTAAAAAATATTGCGAAGTATTGTGATTTAAATCGGATTTTAAAAATTTTAAAAGAGGAAAAGATTGTTAAGTCAAAAGCTACTTTCAAAGATATTGAATTTTATCGTCCCAAACCCACTAAAGAATGTCCAGAAGGTTATTCAGGTCGAATTGGAATTTTTGAAGTTTTACCAGTTACTGAAACTATTAAAGAATTGATTGTCAAGAAAGCTACCTCTGACCAGATTACAGAGCAGGCTAAAAAAGAAGGAATGAGAACAATGGTTGAAGATGGCTTTGTCAAAGCTGCCCAAGGAATCACTTCAATTGAAGAAGTTTTAAGAGTAATTATTGAATAATTGAAAATGGCCCGTTATTTCTACACTGCTAAATCATTAAAAGGAGAATCAAAATCTGGAATTTTAGAAGCTAAAGATAAACATGAATTAGCCAGAATTCTTCGCCAAGAAGGATATATTTTAATTCGAGCTATTCTCGAAAAGGAAATCAAAAAAAAGAAATTTGAAATCACTTTACCTTTTGTTGGAGTGGGATTAAAAGAGAAGTTATTTTTTACCAGAAATTTACAGGTAATGATTACTGCTGGTATTCCCTTACCTCGATCTTTAAAAACTCTATCTGAACAAGTAACTTGCAAAAAATTCAAAAAGGTTTTAGAAAATATTAAAGAAGAAATAATTAAAGGTAAAAGTCTTTCTTCTGCTTTCTCTCACCATCCTGATATTTTCTCTGAACTTTTCCAAAATATGGTTAAAATAGGAGAAGAGGCTGGAACTTTAGAAGAGGTCTTAAAAGTTTTAGCTGAACAGATGGAAAAGGAAAATGAATTGAAATCAAAGATTAAAGGAGCCTTGATTTATCCAGCAGTGATAATTTTGGCTATGATTGGAATTGGAATTTTAATGCTGGTGATGGTTGTTCCAAAATTAGCTGAAACCTTTGCTGAATTAAATATTGAACTTCCTTTGACTACCCAATTTGTGATTTCTCTGGGTAATTTCTTAGTTAAGAAATGGTATTTGGGAATTTTGATAATTTTTTTTCTTTTAATTACAATAAGAATGATTTTGAAAACAAAAATTGGAAAAAGAGTAATGGATAATTTAACCCTGCACCTTCCCATTATCTCTCCAATTGTTAAAAAGACCAATGCTGCCTATACTGCCAGAACTTTAAGTTCCTTAATTAAAGCTGGAGTGCCAATTGTCAGGTCCTTAGAAATTGTTTCTAGAGCTCTGGGAAATATTTATTTTAAAGAAGCAATTCAAAAAGCTAGTGAAAAAGTTAAAAAAGGAGAAAAATTGGCTGAAGCCATCAGACCCTATCAAAATCTTTATTCTCCTTTAGTTGTTCAGATGTTAGAAGTAGGAGAAGAAACTGGCCAAACTTCAAGCATTTTGGCTAAATTAGCTAAATTTTTTGAAGAAGAAGTTAGTAATGCCACCAAAAATTTATCAGCTGTCATTGAGCCAATTTTAATGCTTTTGATTGGGGGAGTGGTGGGCTTTTTTGCTATTTCAATGATTCAACCAATGTATTCAATGCTTGGAGCCATAAAATAAAGAATTATGAATGGAAAAAAGCAGGCTAAGCCTCGAGATATAACTGAACGGGCATTTGATTTTGGAGTAAAAAATTGTAAAAATAGTAAAAAGCTTATCCAGAAACGTAGCAACAATTGAGATAGGAAAACAATTAATTCGTTCTGGCACTAGTATCCATTCTATCCTTGTTCATGCTACTTCTGCATCTTCTAAAAAGGAATTTTCCTGTTACATTAACAAAGCTTGTACTGAGGCAAGAGAGACTGAAAAATGGCTCAGAATGTTAATTGCTTCAAAATTAATAAAAGAAGATTTAGTGAAAAGTCTGTTAAAGGAAAATAATGAAATTATTAGTATTTTAGTCACGATTAGCAAAAATGTCTATAAAAACTCGAAAAAATAATTTCATAATTCATAATCCAAATTTCATAATTCAAAAGGGTTTTATTTTAATTGATACCTTAGTAGGAATAGCTTTGACCCTTATTGTTTTTTTAGGAATTTTCGGTGCCTATCAATTAGGATTGAAGGTGGTAGGTCAAAGCCAAAATAGAATTACCGCTACTGCCCTGGCTAATCAGAAAATTGAAGAACTCCGAAATTTAAACTATGCCAGTACAACTCCTGGCTGGAGTGCTACTACTACTGAGTTAAATAATATTAAATATACAGTGAAGACTCTAGTCCAATGTATTGATGGTGAGCAAGATGGAAAAGCGCCTAATGATGAAAATAATTGTGTTTGCGATTATAAAAATATAAAGGTGAAAGTTTCCTGGTCAGGCTATTTTGGAGGCGAAGTTTTTTTACACGATACCATTAGTCCGAGGACAAAAACTGAGGAATGCGAGACTCCGGCTGGAATTTTAGATATTTCAGTGTTTGATTCTCAAGGAAATATGGTTGATTCTCCAGATATCGAGGTAAGGAGTTTAGCTACTGGAATTGCTTATAGCGGGAAAAAGATTGCCACTGGAGAATATGAATATGTTATTCCTCCTAATGGCTACGCAGTGACTACCACCTTACCAGGATATACCACCAGTAGAACTTACGGTAGTGGCGAGGTTTATAATGGTCAAACTATTGCTACCGTAGAAAATGAATGCTGGGCCCATCCCCATCCAAAAGTTTTTAATGCCCAAAGAACAGAAATCAGCTTTTGCATTGATAAAGTGAGTAAATTTTTAATTCATACTTTAGAAGCTAAGGCTGAGCATATCTTTTATGTTAGAAAGGTAGGATCAGATGATAATGACGGCCTCACTCCAGACACTGCCTTTTTAACCATTCAAAAAGCAGCTTCTTCAACTGCAGCTGGTGATATGGTTATTGTTGGAGCTGGGATTTATGAAGAGGAAGTTAACATTCCCAGTTCTGGTGCTGCCGAAAAACCCATCGTTTTTGTTGCCGATACTGCCGGAACTTACACCGGAGATTCAGGAGAGGTAAAAATTAAGGGAGGAAATTATGGATTTTATATCTTAAATCAAAGATATCTCAAAATCTATGGATTTAAAATTGAGAATCCTTCTATTGCTGGAATCTCTATTTCCGGTTCGGTTTCTAAAAATATAGAATTAATAAACAATAAGGTTATCAATAGTTCAGGCAATGGAATTGAAATAACCGATGCTTCAGGAGTTACCCTTTCTCACAATGATATTTCTGGTTGCGATCATTCCGGCATCTATTTAGATAATGTAGATTCTGCCAATTTAATTAGAAATAAAACCTATCAGAATTCCGAAGAAGGGATCTATGCTAAGAAATCAGGAAAAGCTCTTTTGAAATTTAATCAATCTTATTCTAATTCAGAAAATGGAATTTTGATTTCTACTAATTCTAACAATTGTAAAGTAGAAAATAATCTCACTTATTTAAACAGTCAAGATGGAATTCAAATTTTTGATCATGTTGCTTCAATAGAAGTTATAAATAATAAATCTTATTCAAATTCTGGATCAGGAATTGTTTTTAAAAAGAATATCTCTAATGCTAATTCGATAAAATCAAACCTAATTTATTCTAATAGTGACTCTGGAATTTTGCTTTCTGAAAATTGTGTTAATAATACTATCACTAATAATACTTCCTATTATAATCAAGAAAATGGTATTTTAATTGAATCAGACTCAAATAATAATAAACTTAAAAATAATATTGTTGTTAATAATAATGAAGCTGGAATTCAGGTTTCTGACTCTCATAATGTCGAGAGCACTTATTCCAATGTTTGGGGAAATAATCCCGATTATGATGGAATTGAAGCTGGTACTGGAAGTATTTCTGCTGATCCCCTTTTTGTCGATCCTGATGGCCCAGATAATATTTTAGGCGGAGATAATGGCCAAGATGATTCTTTCCATCTTTCCCAAATTGCTGCTGGCCAAGCTACTGACAGTCCCTGTGTAGATGCTGGTTCAGACACTGCTTCTGCCCTAAATATGGATAAAAAGACCACCAGAACCGACAAAGTTACCGATTCAGGAGTGGTTGACATGGGTTTTCATTATTCTCTGGAATCACCGCCACCTTTACCTGCTCCTCCTGATCCCTTTGGCCCAATTATTCCTAATACAAATTTTCATTTAAGAGGAGAGAAAATGGTAGGAAAGACAGCTGAAGAAAAGCCTATCTACAAATACTCAAAAGATCATCAGACTAATGGATCAGGTTTTGTTGAAATTCCAAATTTAGAATGGGATTCTTATCATTTTTCAAATTTCTCAGCCGCTGGCCAGAAATTAGATTTAATTATAAGCTATCCTTCTTTACCTCCAATTTATTTAGATGCTAACACAACCACTACCGTGAAATTAGGACTTAGGGCTGAAAATACTCTTTTAGTTAAGGTAATCGATGCTACCACCACTGAACCTGTTCCTTTTGCTGGAGTGAGAGTCTATGATACTGGCTACGATCGGACTCAGGTTGCTGATGAAACTGGAGAGGTCTATTTTATCCCTCTTTCCAAAGGCTGGTATAATATTGAAGCTGGAGCTACAGGTTATGCCAGTTCAACTGATTCCGTAAAGGTGGATGGACACACTGAAAAGACGATAAAGCTTCAGAGAATTGAATAATTCAGAAAAATATTAATTTTTATATTTAAATGAAAAAAGGAATTACTCTGATTGAGACCATAGTGACTATCTTTATCTTCGCTTTAACCATGGGGGCAGTGGCTGGCTTTATTGTAATGGGATATCGAACTCAGACTTATACCTGGGAGCAATCTCAGGCGATTTCTGAAGCTGGGAGAGGAATTGAGAGGATGGTTAGAGAAATAAGGGAAGCTCAGAATGCTGAAAGTGGAGCTTTTACCATTGAATCAGCCAAAGATTATGAATTCGTTTTTTATTCAGATGTTGATAAAGATTCAGAGATTGAAAGGGTGAGGTATTTTCTTGGAGGGAAACCCAGTTTTACTGAAGTTGAAGTCTGTACGACTACGGTTAGCGGAGGCTCTTGTAGTGTGAATTTTCCTAATTTTCTTAAGAAAGGGGCTTTACATTCAGCTCAAGTTACAGTCCAGGTCGAAGGAGATTTTGGTGGCAGTTGGGAATATGCCGAAATTTATGCTGACGGAGTTCATTTAAGCACCACTACTCCGGTTTGTAAGATAGGATGCCACGATTGTCCCGGTAATTGGGAGGGAATAACAACTTTTAATGTCACAGAGCTATCAAAAGACGGCTCAATCCAATTTACTGCTGATGCTTCTTCAGGAGTAGATCCCTGGTGTGCACCCTATTCAATGCGAGCTAAATTTACATTCAGCTGGATTGAATCTGTTTCAGGAGAGGAGAATGAATTCAGAAGAGGTCTGATAGATCCTATAGGATGGCCTCCTCAATATCCCCAAGATCAGGAAGAAGTTTCAATCATTTCTCAATATGTAAGAAATCAACCGCCAATTTTTAGATATTTTGATGAAAATGGAAATGAGTTACCAGTACCAGCCAGAAAAAAAGATACTAAATTGATGAAAGTTTATTTAGTCATTGATGTTAATCCCAACCGCCCTCCTCAGGATTTTGAATTGGAGTCAGAAGTTCAAATCAGAAATTTAAAGAAAGAATTTTGAAGCATTATGTTTAAATATTTAAATGAAAAAGGCATTATTATCACTTTGACTTTAGTTTTCGGAGCTATTTTTTTGATTTTATTAGGTGGCCTTTTAGGTTTTATTTTGCTTCAGCATCGCCATTCATTGAAAAAAGCTGCCTGGGAAGATAGCTTACATATTGCTGAGGCTGGAGCTAATTATTATTGGTATATTTTGAATCATGCTCCAGCTGGAAATCCAGATATTCAAGATGGAAAGAGCTGGTGCTGCAAAGTGGGAGGGATTGAATATAGCCAGACTGATCCCCAATGCCAACAAGGAGACTTTACAGTCTGTGGAACTTGTGATAGTGAGCCTTGCTATATTCATGATTATATTGATCCAGAGACAAATGAGGTTATTGGAAAATTTGCTTTAAAAATTAAGGCAAAAAGAATATGTGGTGAAATTTTAGGGGTTTATGTTACCTCAAAAGGTTGGACAGAGAAATCCCCTGATTTAGATCGAAAAGTAGAAGTTAAATTTGCTGCTACCTCAGTGGCTGACTATGCCTATTTGCTTAATGATGATGTCTGGGCAGGTTCTGATAGAGAGATATTTGGTAAATATCATTCCAATGGAGGAATTAGGATGGATGGAACTCACAATTCTTTAGTTACCTCAGCCTCGACTGATTGGCTTTGTACTTCTTCATATGGTTGTAGCGCTGGAAATTGCCCTTCGGGATGTAAAGCAGAAGGAAGCTATTGTCGATGCGATGGAGTTTGTGGAGGAGGAGGGCCAAAAGATTTTTGGAAATTTCCAGTTTCACCATTTGATTTCGCTGGAATTACTGCTGATCTGAATAAAATGAAAAATTTAGCTCAGAATAAAGGGAAATATTATCCTAGGGCCTCTGATTTAGATCCTAATGGAAAAGGTTATCATCTAATTTTTAATTTGGATGGAAGTTATGAAATTAGGATAGTAACTAATGTCAGCGCAGTTCGTTCCCTTCATATTGTTGATGCCACCGATTTTGAATGGTACTGGTCATACGAAGTAATAGAAGATGAATATACTCTAGAATCTACAACTACTCCTCCAGGATGCGGACTAATTTTTGTTGAAGATAATCTTTGGGTAGAAGGTACGATAAAAGGCAAAAAAACCATTGCCTCAGCTAACCTGATTGATGGCGATGCTGTTGAGACAATCGCCTATTTAAAAGGAAATTTAGATTATACTACTTTAGATGGCTCAGATAGCCTAGCCGTAATTGCTGAAGATGATGTTTTAATCCCTCTCCATTCCCCAAATGAGATGATAGCTAGAGGGGTTTTTGTTGCCCAAAAAGGAATCTTTGGCAGAAATCATTATCAATGCTGCAACAATCCTTGGGATGCTCCGCCTTGTGAGTCAGGAAATTTGTATTATCCTTATTGCCAAAGAGATCATTTAACTCTCCATGGCTCAATTGTTTCTAATGGAAGGGTGGGCACTCATTGGGTAGTCTACGGAGTACATACCGGCTATATGAAAAGAGAAAGTTATTTTGATGCCAAACTAGCTCGAGATCCCCCTCCTTTGTTACCTTATGTTTCAGAAGAATTAGAAATTATTTCTTGGGAAGAAGTTGAATAAATTAATCTCTTACATTGGATTCAAGTCAAAGTTAGAACTAGCCCAGTCAGACCAGGCTCCTTTGCTATCTTGAACTTTTACTCGCCAATAATAAAGTTTTTTAACTGGTAAAAGCTTTCCAACTAAATAGGCGGTACCTGAGCCAGAAGAAATTTTTGTCTCTCCAGTACTGATTATTAATTCCCCTCCCCCTTCTGGAAAGATAATATTTTCAAAATTCTCATCTTCAGCTATTTGAAGCTTGAAGGAAGAAATAGTAGCCATCGGATCACCATCAGGGTCTTGATAAGTAAACCGCAATTCCACTAAAGGCCAAATACAACCCAATTTGAAACTAAGGGAAGTAGCTGTTGGCGAAGAGTTAAAAGGAGAACAAATTGGTTCTTCAGCTGAGAGATAAGATACTGCCGGAGCAGTTAGAGATATTTTGGAGCCAATGCCGGAAAAAGTAATGGGGACAGTGCAGATAGCATCCGGACAATTTTCATGGAGATACTTATTTATCTCAGAAGCCAAATCAATGCTCTGAGCTAGATCGCCAGTAATAATATAATTGAACTTTCCAGAACCAACAGAAGAAGTAATTTGATGAGGTGATTCCAAAACACTTCCTGGCCCAACAGTTGAAAAATTAAGAGTATTTACTCCTTGATTTAAGGTTATTGATTGAGCTGTTGATTTCACTCCATCTTTGAGTTCTCCACTGCTTATTGTTTGATCATTCACTTCCACTGAGGGATTTCGGCTCGGCACCGAGAGAATATATTCAAGGGAAATGTAAGCAGAAAGACAGGAATCATTAAAATCTATATTATTAAGCTCTCCATCACTAAGATAATTTGGATTCACTTTCATTTCTCCTCCATAGCAATAATTCCAAAAATAAGATGGTTCATCGATAGAGTAGCTACCTTCTTCCGGACAACGATCATAATAAGGACATTCATCACAGGAAACAGTTCTATTGAAATTTGTATCAACTATATTTTGACCCTCTAAGGAAATTTTTAGCTTATCTCCACAAGATCCACCATATGCAGTGTCACGCCAATCAAATATAACTGATTTTATGTAGTTCTGATGGGTTGAATCTAAAATAGATAATTTTGCTGGTTTTTCACAGGTTAGAGGACAATATCTTTGGAAGTAGGAATAGCCGTAAGTACCCTTTCCTCTTTCTCCTAATCCCTCTCCAGTTGCATAAACCGGTAAAGAATCTCCAGCTCCTGCAGTTTCAACCTCCAGCCCTTCACCAATAAAGGTCATTTTTGA
>JASEJS010000082.1 GCA_030016765.1 Patescibacteria group bacterium | reverse complement strand
TTCCTTTCAAATAACTTTTAATCATTTTTTTGCTTGCCTCCCAACCTCCAAGAGTATCCCTGACAAAAATAACTCTTTTCACTTTTTTAATTTCGATTAATTTCTTATCCATTAAAGAACCGGTAAATATTTTTTTATTTCATAAGGGCTAACTTCTTTTTCAAATTTTTTGCCAACTGCTTTTTTATAATTTTGCCATTCAATTTCTTTATTTTGAATTATTTTTTGAAAAAGGTGATTGCCGAGAGTCCCTTTAACTAATTTACTCTTTTTAAAAAAATTTAGGGCCTCTTTTAGATTTTTAGAGAGAATTTCAATCTTTCTTTTTTTCCTCTCTGATTTTTTCATTTTAAAAATATCTTTTTCTTCTGGAGGAAGAAATTTTAAATTCTCCTTAATGCCTTGAGTTCCAGCTGCCTGAATTAGAGCTAAAGCTAAATAAATATTGCAAGCTGGATCTGGCGACCTTAGTTCAATCCGAATAGCAGACTCTTTTCCAATTTGAGATTCAGGCACTCTTATATAAGCTGATCGATTTCTTTTTCCCCAAGCTAAATAAACTGGTGCTTCATAACCAGGGATTAATCTTTTGTAAGAATTTATACATTGATTTAAAATCAGTTGAATTTCTTTGCCATATTTGATTAAGCCTATTAGGTATTTTTTAGCTAAATCAGAGAGGGATTTATTTTTTGAGAATAAATTTTTGTTTTCCTGCCATAAAGATAAATGGAGGTGCATTCCATTTCCACAAAGACCAGTAATTGGTTTTGGCATAAAAGAAACAAATAATCCCAATTTCCGAGCTACTCTTTTAATTACATATTTAGCTATCATTATTGAATCAGCAATAAATAAGGCTTCATTAAACTTCAGATCAATTTCGTGTTGGCTAGGGGCAACTTCATGATGATCGTATTCACAATTAATCCCCATTTCTTTTAAATAAAGCTGACTGGCTTTTCTAATTTCTCCCCACTTTCCACCATAAAAATAACCGCCGTGATCCAATAGCTTTGGCTCATTTTCACTTTGAAAAATAAAAAATTCTAGTTCTGGGCCAACAAAAAGATTCCCAAATTTTTTAGTTTTCTCTAAAATTTTCTTCAATAAATAGCGAGAATCTCCGGCAAAATGGTTTCCTTCCGGAGTAAAGACATCACCAAAAACAATTGCTTCTCTCCAGCTAAGCTCATTTATTTCATATTTCCAAGGTAAAACTCGGAAAGTCTTTGGATCGGGAACAATAATTAAATCTGATTCTTCAATTCTAGCGAAACCTTCAACCGAGCTTCCATCAAATCCCTTGCCCAATTCAAAAGCTGATTTCATCTCTTCAGAGGGAATAGTAAAGCTCATTTCCCTGCCCAAAACATCGGGAAAAATTATCCTAACAAATTTGATCTCTTTATCTTTCTTAAGAAGATTTAGAACCTCAGTTTCAGTGTTAAAATTAAAATTTCTCATTATTTATTAAGAATAGATTTGATTTTTGAGTAAATCTTGATATTCTTCTTTCTTTCTTATCAACTTAGCTTTTCCATTAATAATTGCTACTTCAGCTGGTCTGAGACGTAAATTAAATTGAGAAGACATGGAAAAACCATAGGCTCCGGCATTAAAAATTGCCAGAATATCATTTTCTTCCAAAAGTGGCATTGGCCTTAATTCCTTTTTACTGGTATTAAAAACATCTCCGCCTTCACAAAGATTTCCCCCAATCATATATTTTTTGATTGGAGTTTTATTAGCTTTAGAGCAAGCAATAATTTGGTGATAAGCACCATAAATGAAAGGTCGGCCAAAGACATTAAAACCGGCATCGACAATGGCAACATTAATTGGCTTTTCGCCTTTGCTTACATGAATTATTTTTGTTAGTAAAATCCCGGTATCTCCAATTAAAAATCGACCAGGCTCAATCCTTGCTTCCTTAACCCCTGCCTCCTTTATAGCCTTTTTAATTATTGTGGCGTATTGAGTGAGTTGATCAGTAGTAAAACTTTTTTCATCAGGCCAAAGGGGAATTCCCAGGCCACCCCCAAAATCAAGATAAGTTAATTTTGTAAATTTCCTGGCTTTTTTAGCGGTTTTTGTCATTACCTCAGTAACTTTTTTAAAAGTGATTAAATCTTTAGCTAACCAATTAGAGCCAGCATGACAATGCAGTCCAATCACTTTTAAACCTTTATTCTGAGCCCTTTTTATAGCTGCGATTACCTTATTAGGCACTATTCCAAATTTACTATATTTCCCTCCAGTTCTTATATGAGAATGAGAACCAATCTCAATTAAGGGATTTACCCTGATTCCCATTTCGTAAAAATTTACAATTTTTGGCAATTTGATCTATTTGAGAAAAGGAGTCAGCATTTATTACAATATTCTTTTTTAATAAATAATTTAAATCTTCGTTAATTAAAGCTGGAGTAGTTAACATTATTTTATTTGGAGTAAATCCAGCTTTTAAGGCTATTTTTACTTCACAAGGTGAAACTGCATCTATTCCTTCTATTTTATCTTTTAAAAATCGCAATAAAGCTATTGA
>JASEJS010000081.1 GCA_030016765.1 Patescibacteria group bacterium | reverse complement strand
TGTAAGAATAAAAAAGTCAAAGTTGATATTGATCGGCTTTTAGAAATAGATAAAAAGAAAAGAGAATCCCTTAAAGAGCTAGAAAGTTTAAGAGCTGAAGAAAATCGGCTTTCTTATTTAATTAGTAAAGAAAGAGATTCCACTAAAAGAGATGAATTAATTAGAAAAGCTCAAGAAATAAAAATTGAAGCCAGAGATTATGAGAGATTTTTAAAGGAAATAACTCCAGAATTTAATAAATTGATGCTTCAGATTCCGAATTTACCTTTAGATGAAGTTCCAATTGGAAAAGATGAAAGAGATAATGTGGTGATAAAAAAATGGGGTAAAATACCAAAATTTAAATTTAAACCAAAAGATTATTTAGAGCTGGCTGAAAAATTAGATTTAATTGATATTAAAAGAGCAGCTAAGGTTTCGGGAACAAGGTTTGGCTATTTAAAAAAGGAGGCAGTTTTAATTGAATTTGCCTTAATAAATTTTGCTTTTGATTTTTTAATTAAAAAAGATTTTATTCCAGTTATTCCCCCAGTAATGATGAAATCCGAAATGATGAGAGGGATGGGATATATAGAACAAACTGATATTGAAGAAGCCTATTATCTTCCAAAAGATGATTTATTTTTAGCTGGTACTGCCGAACAGCCAATTGGGGCAATGCATGCAGATGAAATTTTTGAAGAAAAGGATTTGCCCAAAAGATATTTGGGTTTTTCTAGTTGTTTTCGGCGAGAAGCAGGTAGTTATGGAAAGGATACTAAGGGTATTCTGAGAGTACATCAGTTTGACAAAATTGAGATGTTTAGTTTTTGCCATCCTCAAAAATCAAAAGAAGAGCATCAAAACTTTTTAAAAATAGAAGAAGAATTAATGAAGTTATTAAAACTTCCTTATCAAGTAGTTGAAATATGTAGTGGGGACATGGCCTTTCCTACGGCAGCTCAATATGATATTGAAACATGGATACCTTCTCAGGGGAGATATCGGGAAACTCATTCCACTTCAAATTGTACTGATTACCAAGCCAGGAGATTGAATATTCGCTATAGAGATAAAAATGGAAAATTAAATTTTGTTCATACAGTTAATGGAACGGCTTTTGCTATTGGTCGAACTTTAATTGCTATTATCGAAAATTATCAGCAAAAAGATGGAAGTATTAAAGTGCCAAAAGCCTTACAAAAATATTTAAAATTTAAAGTAATCAAATGAATGAGCAAAAAATTTTAATTAATAATTTAGAAACAAATTTTAAAATTGCTGGAGAGGGTTTCCCTCTTTTAATCTTACATGGTTGGGGAGGATCTTCTGACTCCTGGATTAAAATTCAGAAAATTTTGGCTAAAGAAGGTTATAAGGTAATTTGTCCTGATTTTCCAGGTTTTGGAAAAAGTAAAACTCCTTTTGAACCTTGGGGAATAGCAGAATATGTTGATTGGCTAGCTGATTTCATTAATTTTCAAAATCTTGAAAAATTTTTTATATTGGGCCATTCCTTTGGTGGGCGGGTAGCAATTAGATTTGCAGTAAAATATCCTGAAAAATTAAAAAGCCTGATTTTGTGCAATTCGGCTGGAATTAAACATCCTCTTTCCATCGATCGAAGAATATTTTGGATTTTAGCTAAAATTGGCAATATTTTATTTTCTCTAAATCCTTTGACAAGATTTCAAATTGGAGCAAGAAATATTTTGTATACTCTGGCTCGGAGAAAAGATTATCTAAAAGCTAAAGATGTCATGAAGGAAACTATTAAAAAAATATTGGCAGATGATCTCCTTTCCGATCTTCCCAAAATCAAAACTCCCACTCTAATTATCTGGGGTCAAAAAGATAGAATAGTTCCCTTAAAAGATGCCTACCTAATGAAAGAAAAAATTCCTGACTCAGAACTTAAAATTTTAACTAAAGTAGGCCACAGCCCCCATTTAGAAGTTCCGGAAAAGCTAACTGAAATTATAATACAATTTTTACGATCGTAGAAATTGTATTATATTAATAAAAAATATGTTTTTCTTATTCAGTATTCTTTGGTTCATTCGGGAAACCAAAGCTATTTTATTTTGGCTTTATCTTTGGCAACTAAAAGAATATCGCATTGATAGATTTTTAGATCATTTTAGAACTGAGAAAGGAAAAAGGCTTTTGATAAATAAGCTCGTTTTTTTCAAAATTGTTTTAATTTTTATTTTTTTTGTCCTTGGAATTCTTGCTTTTTATGAAGTTCTTTATCAGTTTAATTTCCCATCAATTTTCTTTTCTCTAATATTTTTACCCCCTTTTTTGTATTTTTTAGAAGCAATTAAGGGTCTAAAAGATTCTTTTCAAAAAAAACTAAAAGTACCAATTTTGACTAAAAAGACTTTTTTCTTAATAATAGTAGGCATAATAATTGAAATCTTTTTTATTTTTGCTAACAATCAAGCTGCAAATTATATATATGATATTACCCATGGTGATTTATTATGTGGTGATTTCTCTGTTTTTATTGGCTTTTTTGTCTTTGATGTCTTTACTCCAATAATAGTTTCAGCAATTGTCTTTCTTTTTCAACCTTTTACAGTTTTTTTCAGAAATCAAA
>JASEJS010000080.1:1352-2667 GCA_030016765.1 Patescibacteria group bacterium | reverse complement strand
CTTTAAAAAATGTCGCCTCTTTTCGCTTGCCCGCCCTTCAGGCGGGCTCGCTTTTTAATCGTTTTTGTGAAATTTATTTATTTTGAATACCTGCAGCTTTTGATGGTTTAGAAAATTCATTTCAAAAAAATTGAAATTGGTCTGTTTATCTCAGGAAAGTTAATAGGAATTATATCAGAGGGTTGATATAATTAGGTTGGAATATGGAACGAAGGAAAATAAAATTAAATTTGGGTTGTGGAATTTTTTATAAGCCTGGCTACCTTAACATAGATAAATTTAATCCTTCGGTAGCAGATAAAATTTTTGATGTTGAAGATTTACCATTTGCGGCAAATAGTATTGAGACAATCGAAGCCTATCATTTAATAGAGCATTTTGATTATATTCATTGTAAATATGTTTTAAGCGAATGGTTTAGAATTCTCAAGCCAAAAGGAATACTCATTATAGAAACTCCTAATTTGGAAGAAACTTTTAAAAAATTTAAAAGTTCTAATTCAGAAGGTAAAAAAACCACATTACAATGGATTTATGGAATTGATAGTCCGGGAATGCAACATAAAACGGGTTTCAATTGGGAGTTAATAAAAAATCTTTTAACTGAGATTGGTTTTGAAAATATAGCAAGAGAAAGACCGAGTACACATTTATACGAACCTGGAATGAGAGTAATTTGTCAAAAACCAGAAAATTTTTCAGAGAAGCAATTATCTGCCCATTTTCGGAAAAGATTAAAAAAAGAGTTAAAAATTGATGATTCATATTTACTTTTTCCTTTAGAAAATTGGATTAGTGAAATGTTTAATATCTATTTTGAAGGATTTAAAGGTAATAAAAAAAATTGCCTCAATAAAATAATTGGCAAAATTAGTATTTGCCATCCAATTGTACCGATTAATCCATTAAATTATTGGAATATGGCCAGGCTGAAAGTTATCTTAAATTATGAAGTAGAAAAGATTGAAAATGATTATAAAAATGCTTTATTTTTTATCTCAGACAAAAAGATTAAAAATAGGATAACAATAGAACTTAATAATGCTTTAAACAAAAGGTCGAATTTAGTTCCTAAAATTCCAATCTCAGAAGATTATCAAGGAGAAATTTTATGAATAAAAAACTTCAAGAAATTGGAAAAAAATTGAACATCAAAGAGAAAGATATTCAGAGAATGCAAAAAGGATTTATTAGCAAAAAGATTTTGGCAATTATTGTTGGGGGAGCAATTGCCATTTTAGCTCTTATTTTATGGCTTCTCTGGAGAAAAAAAGCTGGACCTACTCTACCTCCTGGATATCCTTTTAGTCCTCCC
>JASEJS010000080.1:0-1252 GCA_030016765.1 Patescibacteria group bacterium | reverse complement strand
CCGCCAACAATAATAGGTGGTTATTTATTGACAAAAAAGAAAAATTCAAAGATTGTAAGTCTTTTAATTTCTGCTATTACTTCCCTCTCTTCGTTGATAGCTTATCCTGTATTTGGTCAAGCAATTTTGTATAACGTCTACAAAAAGAAATCTCTAAAAGATCTTTTAGCAATTCTGATTGCTCTTCCAATTTTTGGGCAGGCGATTAAATATAATGTTTACAGTAGAGGATAATTAAAATGGGTTATCAGTTAAAATGTGCTGTCTGGGAAATAACTCTTAAATGTAATTTACGATGTTCTCATTGTGGTTCTTCGGCTGGTCTTCCAAGACCTGATGAATTAAACACTCAGGAATGTTTTCGTCTTTGTGAAGAGCTTGCTGAATTAGGTTGTGAAGATGTTTCTTTGATGGGTGGAGAACCTTTTTTAAGGGAAGATTGGTTTTCTATTGCTCAATGCATCAAAAATTTGGGAATGAATTTGAATATTGTTTCTAATGGCACGATCTTGGAAAGATATATTGAAAAGACTTCTCAATTGAGACCTAAAGTAGTGGGAATTAGTTTAGATGGATTAAAAGAATCTCATGAGAAAATAAGAGGAAAAGATACTTTTGAAAAAACAATAAGGGCAATAGAGTTATTAAGAGAAAAAGGAATTCAAACCACAGTTATTACCACGGTGAGTAAAATTAATTTCAAAGATTTACCAGAAATGAAAAAGCTCTTTTATAAAAGAGGAATAAATTGGCAGATTCAAGTAGCAATGCCCTTTGGGAATTTTCAAAAAGAGCAAATGTTATCCAAAGAAGAATTTTATGCTACCGCCTTATTTATAGCGAAAGAAAGAATAGAAAATTCCTTTAAAAATCTCCCAGTGATTGGAGCTCATTGTTATGGATATTATTCCAAAATCTTACCTGGATGTAGTTGGGAAGGTTGTAGTGCTGGTATAAGCAGTATTGGGATAACAAGCAATGGCGGAATTGTAGGTTGTTTATCAATGGGTAATGATAGATTTATAGAAGGAAATATAAGAGAGAAAAGCTTGAAAGAAATTTGGGAAGATCCAAATAGTTTCTCTTATAATAGAAAATTTGATAAGAATCAATTAGGTCCAAATTGTAAAAATTGTAAATACAGTACTATCTGTAAAGGTGGCTGTAATGCGATGTCTTACACTCTCACTGAAAAATTTCATAATGATCCTTATTGTTTTTATGCCATCGAAAAGGATATAATCAGGCTTTA
>JASEJS010000079.1 GCA_030016765.1 Patescibacteria group bacterium | reverse complement strand
ACGTCCTTCATCGCCTCAACCTCCCGAGGCATCCACCATCTGCCCTTAAATTTCTTGGCTAGCAATTAATAATCACGCGTCATCTGCGCTGCGAAAGCACTATTTTTCCTTTATTTAATTTTCAATGTGCTTTTCCATTCAATTAAAAACCGCTTCTGTCGTTCCGCTTCCTCTCGCCTTTGGCTCGAGCGTTCGCCTTCGGCTCACTTCGCTTCACTCTTTAGAAACCCTCGGTTTCTAACGCTCGCTTTGCTCGCTGTTTTCCTACACGGGGAGACGCCCGTCTCCCCGACCCCCTCTTGACACAAGCGTTTTTAAATGAAATTAAAAACCGCTTGTGAGGAAGCGGTCTCTGGAAACTTAAAAATTCCAGAATATTAACCGCTTCCTTCATAGCCAATGACTCTAACCTTTCTCATATCACTTTTAATATTAACAAACCAAAATTATTTGTCAAGAGTTTGACTATTAAATTAGCCAATAATCAATTCTACGATTTTATCCTTTTAGCTTCTTTTTTAACTCCTGCAAGAGTTCAGCAGCTACATCCTTTCCACCTAAACCAAAGGCAATACCACCAGCTATAGCGAGTAAGGCGACAAAACCGGTAAATAAAGTCTGAAGTAAGGTAGGAGCAACTTTTAACTGAATCAAAATAGCTAAAATGGCAAAAATCCAGATTGACCACTTAACAATCACTCCTACTATATAACCATAACCTACTTTAATTCCTTCCGCTGCCGCTCTGACCACTTTTTCTACAATATCAGCAATAATTACTGCTACAATAAAAATCAAAACGGCTACAATCACATTTGGCAAATAGGCTAAAACCCTAACCAAAAAATCAGCAAACTGAACAAACCCTAAAATCTCTACCGTAGCCAATAAAAATACAATCACTAAAATCCATTTACAAATTGCTCCAATAAATCCAGAGGCATCAATTTTAATTTCTGCTTTTTCTAAAGCTTCCTTCCAAACTCCTTTTTCAAAAATTTGATTGAATTTTAACTTCTTTAAAATTTCAGTTACTAACTTCCCTATCCCTACTGCAATAAACCAACCAATCAAAAACACAATGAGAGCTCCAACGAGTTTAGGCAAAAAAGTCAAAAACCCTTGCCAAAGGCCCTGCAAGGCTTGAAGAGTTATTGTATACCAATCAAACACCATGTTTAGATTTTAAAATTAATAAAAATTTCGACCTTGGATATTTTTTATTATACCACAACTGAAAAGAATTGTCCTGTGGATAGCTTTTGGACCAGGTGGGAATTGAACCCACGATCTTCGCATTGCAAATGCGATGTTTTTCCATTAAACTACTGGCCCAACTTATTATTTAATATTATCTTTTAATCTCTCTATGTAAAGTGTGTTTTCGGCACCATTTGCAGAATTTCTTCAACTCTAATTTTTTCTCAGTTATTTTTTTTGATTTATGGACAAAATAGTTTATCCTTTTACATTCTGTACACTGAAGTTTAACAAAAGGTTTTTTTACTGCCATGAGCCGGAGATGGGAATCGAACCCATGCTTTTTTTCTTACCAAGAAAATGTTTTACCACTAAACTACTCCGGCAAAAAAATTTAATTTTTTTGAATTTGCTCTTTAGGAAATGCTTTTCTATATATTCGAATAAGAAGCCAAAACCAAATTACTAAAATAAGAATATCGCCTATCAAATTAAACCAGAGAGGTTGGGAAAAGGGAAGCGGTGACTCAGTTGTGAATTTAAACAGCCATTGCCGGGAAATGTAATCCACTAGGATAATCGCTGTCAAGATCCAAAATAGAATTTTCTCCCAATTTTTTATATTGAATTTTAGTTAATTTTATTTTTAGTCAGGTCGCCGAAAGCGACCATTTATGGGTAGGGAGGGATTCGAACCCCCGTAGGCCGAAGCCAACGCTTTTACAGAGCGCCGCCGTTGTCCGCTTGGCTACCTACCCTAAACATTGTTCTTCTCACAGTATTCTTTAATCCAATTTTCAATCTGATGAAATAATTTAGTATCAGAATATCTAATATGGATTAATCCGTGTTCCATTTTACCACTTTTCTCAGGAAGAAAGTCTTTTCTTACGTAAGGCTTTGTAAATTGTTTTAATGAAATTCTAGTAATTTTATGCCAGTACCTTTTTAAATCCTCCAGACTTTGATTAGCATAATAATATAATAATACCCTTAAGCGTTTTTCTTTCACACCACAGATTTTTCGTAAAAATTTAAGGAACAATTTAATCATCTGAGGATTACTATTTGCAAAATCCACCCTTTGTCCTCTCTTTCTCAGATTTCTCTTACAGCCTTCTGTCCAATAAAGCATAATTCCTGCTGTTTTTAATTCTTTTTCTTTTTTGGATAAATTTTGTTTTAAAGAAAACTTTCCTAATTGCCTATCAAATCTTTTCTCATTAGCTTCCTCAGGCGTTCGGCGAGGTAAATTCTTTTTAACCATAAATTTCCAAACTTTCCATGGACTAACATTTAATTTATTTGCAATCTCCCATGTACCTAATTTCTCTTTGTAATAAAGTTTTTTAATTAACTCGACGGATAAATTAGTCATGTTCTCTTTTTATTCTATCTATCTTTTATATAATCTTATCATATAAATAGCTATTTTTCAATAACTTTGGCGTGTTTTCTTCGCCATTCTTCAATTTTTTTATGATGACCAGATAATA
>JASEJS010000078.1 GCA_030016765.1 Patescibacteria group bacterium | reverse complement strand
TAATTGAAGGTAATTTAATTAAAGTTTTAGCCTGGTATGACAACGAATGGGCCTACGCGTGTAGGCTTGCAGAATTTGCAGAATTCGTTGGTAAGAAAATCTAGTCGTTAATAAACCAAAAAGGTAAATAGCAGCGTATGACCATTCTCAAAGAGGGGGTCGGGGAGATCGGGCGATCTCCCCGTATTGGAAAACAGCGAGTAAAACGAGCGTTAGAAACCGAGGGTTTCTAAGGAGCGAAGCGAAGCCCGAAGGGCGCTCGAGCCGAAGGCGAGAGGGAGCGAAGCGAGGAATGGGCCTACGCCTGTCGGTTGGCTGAATTTGCCGAATTTATCGGGAAAAAGTTAAATAATTTATGAAATTATCAACCAGTAATAAAAATTTAATCAAACCTCGAGAAGAAATAGTTTATGAAAGGAATTTGAAAAAGATTTTAGGTTGGGAAGAGCCAGAAATCAAGATTTTAAAAAAGGCGGTTGGAATTTTGAAAAGAAAAAAAATAGATGCAGTGAAACTCCAAAGAAGAATCCGAAAGGAGTGGGAAAATCGCTTAAAAAAATTGGAGAGATTGAAATAATTGGAGCCACCGCAATTAATTTTAAATTTACCTTAATTACAAGAGATAAAGTTTTTCAACGGAGAATTAAACCCTTTGTAAGAGTTTTAGAGATTTAAATCATTATGAAAAGAAAATCTAATCAAGAACCATTAACCTTAGATGAATTGATTGATTACAATCAAAAGGTTTTATTTCCTTTTTTATGGAAATATTTTAATTAGTAATATTTGAATTGGAGAATTAAACAATAGACGGGGCTTTATCCCGATTTTTTATTGAGGTATACTAAATTAATAGCAATAAAAAATGGAAGAAGTAGTGAAGAAAATAAATGTTTGGCAAGCAATAAAAGGAGGATTGGTTGTCATTAAAAATAATCCTATACTTTTAATATCAATTTTTATCTACGCAATTTTAAGTTGTTTATTTTCTTTTCTAATTTCCATCTGGATTAAACCAATTTCTCCTGAGAAATTCTCCTCTTTTTTACATTTGATTTTTCCTTTAATCTCTCTTCTCATTGCTATTTGGCTTTATTTTTTCTTTGTCTGCTTAATTATTAAAATAGTTTTCAAGGCTAAATCAGGCCAGACTTCTCTTTTAGAAGAAATTAAAACAGCTCAGAGAAAAATTGTTCCTCTTTTAAGAGCTTGGATTTTGTATAGTCTAATTACATTTTTTGGATTTATTTTTTTGATAATTCCTGGGATTTTTCTTTCAATTAAATTCTTTTATTACCAGCCAGCAGTAATAATTGATAATGAAGAATCAAGGAGTTCTCTAAAGAAAAGTTGGCAAATTACTAAAAGCAACTGGTGGAGAACTTTTGGATTAGCACTTTTCTTTTTTATCTTAACTGGCATCTTAAAAGCCGGGAGTGAATTTCTTGGTAGCCCGGTTTCCTTCATTTTAAGTTTCTTTTCCTTTTTAACCTGGGGATGGATGCTTTCAGCAGTTACCCTGGCTTATTTGCAATTAACAAGAGAAATCTAAAATTGTCGCCTATTTTGCTTGAAAATTGATATAATACGATGATAAAAAAAGATAGTCTTTATTTTCCAACTAAAGAATCTAAAAAAAAGGCTTGGCTGAAAGATAGAAAAATTTATAAAGAGGCAGCTAAAGATCCGGTTAAATTTTGGGAGAAATTGGCTAAAGAACTTTTTTGGTTTAAGAAATGGAGAAGAACTTTTTTACACAAGCCTCCTTATTTTCAATGGTTTGTTGGAGGAAAAATAAATATTACTGCTAATATTTTTGAGAAAAATTTAGCTGGATTTGAAAAAATTAAAAATAAAGTAGCCCTAATCTGGGAGCCAGAGCCTCTTGAAGAAAAATCAAAAATTTTAACTTATCAAGAACTTTTCCATGAAGTTAATAAATTCGCCAATGCTTTAAAAAAATTAGGAGTGAAAAAAGGAGATAGAGTAGGAATTTATCTACCAATGATTCCAGAAGTAATAATTTCGATGTTAGCTTGTGCCAGAATTGGAGCAGTTCATGTAGTTGTCTTTTCTGCCTTTTCACCAGCAGCCTTGAAAATGAGATTAAAAATCGCTAAACCTAAAATTCTAATTACTGCCGATGGCTATTTCAGAAGGGGAAAACTAATCAATTTGAAAGAAAATGCTGATGAAGGAATTAAAGGAACAAGTGTTGAGAAGGCTATTGTTGTAAAAAGGGCAAAAAATGAGATTCCCTGGGAAAAAGAAAGGGATATTTGGTGGGAAGATTTTGTAAAGAATGAAAGCGATTTTTGTAAGCCAAAAATAATGGATTCAGAGGATTTGCTTTTTATCTTGCCTGAGAGCGGAACGACGGGTCAATTTTTGCCAATTTTTCATACAATTGGCGGCTATACTGTTGAAGCTTATTTTACTGGAAAATGGGTCTTTGATTTGCATCCAGATGATATTTTTTGGTCAATGGCAGATGTTGGTTGGATTACCGGCCACACATATACTGTTTACTCCCCTTTATTAAATGGAATAACAACTTTAATTTTTGAAGGAGCTCCAAATTGGCCAACTCCAGATAGATGGGCAAAAATTATTGAAAAATACAAGGTTTCTATTTTTTATACTGCCCCAACTGCAATTAGAATGTTCAAAAATGAGATGAGCTCATTAAAAAAATATAAATTTGAATCTTTAAGAGTTTTGGGTTCGGTGGGAGAG
>JASEJS010000011.1:3742-16899 GCA_030016765.1 Patescibacteria group bacterium | reverse complement strand
TTTTGGTTAATATACATTATTTTGAATTCAAATTATGACAAAAATTATGCGATCGCGGATTTTTGCCATAGTTCCTTATTACGTACTAACTTTAATATGTCAAATTTTTGTAAAGATTTTAAAGAGATAAATATAAAAGATATAACAATCGCTGGTGGGAAGGGGGCGAATTTGGGGGAGATGATAAAAATTAGAATTCCGGTGCCGCCGGGATTTGTTATTTTAGCTAAGGCTTTTGAGAGGTTTTTGGAAGACACAGATATAAATGTTGAAATAAATAGAATGTGGCATAAATTAAATATTGAGGATATTGAATCTGTTGAGGAGAATTCAGAAATTTTAAGAGATTTGATTTTAAAGGCTAAGATGCCAAAGGATATTGAGAAAGAGATTTTAGAGGCTTTTAAAAAATTAAAAGCAAAGTATGTAGCGGTTCGTTCATCAGCTACTGCTGAAGATTCAAAAATAGATTCTTGGGCCGGACAATTAGAGGCCTATTTAAATACAACTAGAGAAAATTTAATTGAAAATATTAAAAAATGCTGGGCCTCATTATATAGTCCAAGAGCCCTGTTTTATCGAGTAAAAAGAAATCTTCAACAAAAACAAATTTTGGTAGCAGTGATTATTCAAAAGATGATTCAATCTGAGGTTTCAGGAGTTTGCTTTACTTGCCATCCAGTTACCAAAGATGAAAATCAGATGGTAATTGAAGCTGTTTGGGGATTGGGAGAGATACTTGTTTCTGGCCAAACTACACCAGATACTTATGTAATCGATAAGTCAAAATTCAAAATTCAAAAGTCAAAATTTATTTTAGATAAAAATGTAAATCCCCAAGAGAAAATGATTGTCCGAAATGAAATGGGTAATAAGATTTTAGCTGTTCCTAAATCTAAAAAGGAAAAACAGAAACTCTCTGAAAATCAAATTAAAGAATTGGCTAAGATCTGTGTTAAAATAGAAAATCATTATAAAAGCCCTCAAGATATTGAATGGGCTTTGGCGAAAAATAAATTTTATATTCTCCAATCCCGGCCAATAACTGCCTTATAATATGTTTCTCTTACCAGTGGGTTGCTTAATATTTTTACTTTTTATTTTATTTTTACCCATTTTGTTTTTATTGGGCTTTTTTCATATTGCTACTATTGGTTTTGAGAAATTGGGAATTTCTTCCCAAATGACCATATTTTTGCTTTTAGCTATTTTAATTGGTTCTGGGATTAATATTCCTTTGACCAAAAAGAAATTAGTCTATAAAGAAAAAACTCATTTTTTTGGATTATTAAAGGTTCCCAGATTTGAAGTAGAGGGAATAGCCATAAACTTGGGAGGAGCAATTATTCCAATTTTGCTTTCTTTTTATTTTCTTTATCTTGGTTTTAAGGCCGGTTTTGAACTTCAGCCAGTTTTAATCGCTACCATTTTAATGATTATTATTTGTAAATTTTTAGCTAGAGTCATTCCTGGAATAGGAATAGCCCTTCCCTTTTTTATTCCTCCAATTTTTTCTGCTATTTTCGCTTTAATTTTAGCCCCAGGATTTACTGCTCCCTGTGCCTTTGTGGCCGGAGTTTCGGGAACTTTAATTGGAGCTGATATTTTAAATTTAAGAAAAGCTCAAAAAGCCGGAGGATTTATTTCCATTGGAGGGGCTGGAGTATTTGATGGAATATTTTTAGTCGGGATAATCTCCGCCCTCTTAGCTGGAATTTAATAAAAATATCCGACGTCGGGTTTCGAATATTTAAGTTGTCAAACCTGGGGATTGAGGATATAATCTAATTAAAATGGGGAAAAGAAAGATTTATTTGACAATTTTAGCGATTTTAGTTTTGGCAATTTTGGCAGCCAATTTAGCTTATCCAAAATATTTTAATCAAGGGGTTGATTTTTTAAATAAAAAGTTTAGTTGGCATTTGCCTCATTTTTGGCAGATCCCTTTTAAATTAGGGCTAGATTTACAAGGAGGAACTTATTTGGTTTATGAAGCAGATTTATCAAAGGTTGAAAAAAAAGAGTATGGTTCAGCTATGCAAGGTTTAAGAGATGTAATTGAGAGGAGAGTTAATCTATTTGGAGTCCGGGAACCAGTAGTCCAAACTCAAGAAGCAGCTGGACATTATAGATTAATCGTAGAATTAGCTGGAATTGAAGATCCTGGCCAGGCTATTAAAGAAATTGGGAAAACTCCTTTTTTAGAATTTAGAGAACAAAAACCAGAAGAGGAAGTCAAAAAAATTGAAGAGGCAAAAAAAGAAGTGACAGAAAAAGCTAAAGAATTAAGGAAAAAGGGGTTAAGCGAAGAAGAAATACTTGAAGAATTAAAAAAATTAGATAATTGGTTATTATCTACCGAAGATATTTTTAAATCTACTCCTTTAACTGGAAAATATTTAAAAAAGGCTGAATTAGGTTTTGATCGAACTACTTATAAACCCTTAATTTTGCTTCAATTCGATGATGAAGGAGCAAAAATTTTTGAAGATTTAACTTCCAGAAATATTGGAAAACCCTTAGCAATTTATATTGATCAAATCCTAATTTCAGCTCCAGTAGTTCAGGAAAAAATCTCTGGAGGTCGGGCTCAAATTAGTGGAAGATTTACTATTGAAGAAGCTAAGGAATTAGCTCGAAATTTAAATGCTGGAGCCTTACCAGTTCCCATTAATTTAATTTCTCAAAAAACCATTGGGCCCACCCTGGGAAAAGCTTCTTTAGAAAAATCTTTACAGGCTGGAGTAGTAGGCTTTTTGGCTATAATTTTATTTTTAATTCTTTTTTATCGGCTCCCTGGACTTTTGGCCTCTTTGGCTTTAGGAATTTATGTCATTTTGGTTTTAACTTTATTTAAACTTATTCCAGTCACTCTTACTTTGGCTGGAATTGGTGGTTTTATTTTATCAATAGGGATGGCCATTGATGCTAATATCTTAATTTTTGCCCGAATGAAAGAAGAGCTAATGGAAAACAAAACCTTCTCGGTTGCGATGGAGGAAGGATTTAGAAGGGCTTGGCCCTCAATCCGAGATGGTAATTTAACTACTCTAATTGTGGCTGCTATTTTATTTGAATTTGGAACCAGTTTTATTAAAGGATTTGCCTTAACTTTAAGCTTAGGAATTTTAATAAGTATATTTTCAGCAATTATTATTACTAAAAATTTTTTGAAAGTTTTTGTTGAAACAAGACTTGAGAAAATTCAATGGCTATGGTCATAAAACAATTTTTAACAGCATTCTTCAAACTATGCAAAAATACCATGCTCCAGTGCACGATACTTTCTGCTGATTTATGAATTTTAATTTTCTAAAATTTTCTAAATTTTATTTTATTTTTTCTGGGATTTTAATTTTAGGAAGCTTGATTTGTTTAATTATTTTTGGTTTAAATTTGGGGATTGAATTCACCGGAGGAAGTATTCTGGAAATAGAATATAAGGAGAAAAGACCTTCTATTGAAGTTATTCGAGAAACAATATCTCCTTTTAATTTAGAAGAAAGTATTCAATCTGTTGGGGAGAAAGGAGTAATAATTAGGATGGGGAATATTTCTGAGGAGACTCGAAAAGAAGTTTTACAAAAACTCAAAGAGAAAGAAGAAATTGTAGAAGAAAAGACCAGTTTTGAATCAATTGGCCCCATGATTGGCAGAGAGCTTAAACAAAAAACAAAAGTGGTGGTAGTTCTTACCATTTCAGCTATTATTTTGTATATTGCCTTAGCTTTCAGAAGAATCCAAAGACCGCTAAAATCCTGGCAATATGGAATAGCTGCTCTTTTAGCTCTTTTCCACGATGTTTTAATTCCCTTGGGAATTTTTTCAATTTTAGGCAAATTTTATAATGTCCAAATTACTATCCCGGTTATTGTGGCTTTACTTACTGTTTTAGGATATTCTATTAACAATACGGTAGTAGTTTTTGATAGAATAAGAGAAAATCTTTTGAAAAGGCGGTACCTCACTTTTGAAGAAACAGTAAACAATTCTCTAAATCAAACCTTAACTCGCCAAATCAATACTTCTTTAACTACTTTATTTGTTTTAATAGCAATTTTCTTTTTGGGAGGAGAAACCTTAAAATATTTTGCTTTAGCTTTAATTTTAGGAATTACCGCTGGAACCTATTCCTCAATATTTTTAGCTAGCCCCATTTTAGTTAGCTGGTTGAAATGGAGAAAGCGAACATATTAAACGATTTAAGTAAGTAAAGGCATAAGTTCAAAACATAGCGAGTTTGACAAGCCTTTTGTGAAATGCTTAAATAAAAGAAAGAATGAATATCAATTATCAAAAAATTTGTCAAGATCTTCTTAAAGATTTACCAGAAAGACAAAAAGAAATAATTCTGCATCGATTTGGTTTGTTAGCTAAAACTTCAAAGAGAGAAACCTTGGAATCAATTGGTCAGAGTTTTGGTGTTACCAGAGAAAGAATTCGCCAAATCGAAGAAGATGGGATTTCAAAAATAAAGCCTAAACTTAAAAGATATCAAAAAACTTTTCAATACTTCACTGAAAAACTTAAAGAGAGCGGTGATTTAAGAAAGGAAGAGATTTTGCTTTCCCAATTGGGAGGAGGAAAATATCAGCCCCAAGTTTTCTTTTTATTATGCTTGGGAGATTCATTTAAAAGGTATCCAGAGACAAAGGAATTTTATTCTCTTTGGACTATTAATCCCAATTCTCTAATTTTAGCTCAAAAAGTAATTAATTCCTTTTATGATACTCTTAGGAAAATTAATCAGCCTATAAGTTTAGAAAAACTCTTTCTATCTGTTAGACCTTCTTTAGATTCTAAAATTTTGCAATCTTATCTGGAAATTTCAAAAATAATTCAAAAAGGGCCTCAGGGCCTATTTGGTCTAAAAGACTGGCCAGAGATTAATCCCAGGGGAGTAAAAGATAAAGCTTATTTGGTATTCAAAAGAGAGAAAAGACCCCTTCATTTTAAAGAAGTAAGTAATCTCATTGGTCCTCAAGCTCTACCCCAGACTGTCCATAATGAATTGATCAAGGATCCCAGATTTGTTTTGGTGGGAAGAGGAACTTATGCTTTGAAAGAATGGGGATACATTGAAGGTCAGGTAAAAGATATTATTTTTAAAATTTTAAAGGAAACCCAAAGACCCTTACCAAAGGAAAAGATTATAGCTGAGGTTTTGAAACAAAGATTGGTTAAAGAAAATACCATTTTGCTAAATTTAAATAATAAAAAATATTTTTTGAGAGATTCTCAGGGGAGATATCAATTAAATCCCCGCGCCAAATTTGGTGTGAGAACTATTTAAAATGTTAGAAGAAGTTGAAAGAGGAACTTTAATCTTGGCAATTCCTATTTCTTTTTTAATTTTTCTTTTTCTTCCTTTAAATTTGGGAATAAAGATTTTAATTTTTTCAACTTTAATTTATTTTCTAGTTCTCTTTTATTTAGCTTCTAGCTGGGCAGAGCCAATGCATCCTGAAAGAAAATTAAAAATTGGCTTTTTGGTTAGCTTTTTGCATACTTTTTTGTTTATTTTTGGCGGAGTAATCGGTTTGGGTTTAGCCAATTTCTTTCTTTTTCTTTGGAATTATTTAAAAGGGAGTTTCTCCACTTTTTTCTAAAATATGGACGCCACCTCCCTCCACTCTTTAAGGAAAAAATATGGAAATATTGTTAACAATTTGGCAAATTTTTAAAAATTGGTGGTGGTTGATTGCTCCTCTAATTCTTTATTTTTTAGCTAGATTTTTCTATCTTTGGTGGATAAGATGGGAGGTTTGGTATCCAAAATTCAATTGGATCTTACTTGAACTCAAACCCCCAAAAGAAACTTTAAAACCTTTTAAAGCCATGGAGGATATTTTTTCTCTTTTGTGGCCTATTTATGATGGCCCAAATTGGAGGGAAAGGTGGTGTGAAGGAGAATTGCCTTTAGGTGGGGGATTATGGTTCTCTTTTGAAATAGTTGGGATGGGAGGAGAAATCCATTTTTATATGAGAATTCCTGAATTCTTTCGCAATCGAGCAGAATCTGCAATCTATTCTCGTTATCCTGAAGCTGAAATTTCAATAGTTGATGATTATACCAAAAATGTTCCTCAAGATGTTCCCAATGAAAAATGGGATCTTTATGGCGAAAATATTACCTTGATCAAACCAGATTCTTATCCAATTAAAACCTATCAACAATTTTTTGAAGAAAGGCCGGAAGTGGTAAAGGAAGAAAAGAGAATTGATCCCATCGATTCCTTATTAGAATCTTTATCTAAGCTTCAGCCAGCAGAACAGGTATGGTTGCAGATTGTTTGCAATGCAGTTACAGACAAAGAAATTCCTTGGCAAACTCAAGGAAGAGCTGAAGTCAAAAGAATAGGAGAAGAGGTAAGCAAAAGATGGTTTGGTGAAGAGAAAAAACCTTCAATTTGGGAAACCTTAATTACTGGAAAGGTCCCTGCTGCTCCTCCTCCGGTTCCAGCTAAACCCTGGCCTCCTGGAGAGCTGATGCCAAAAGAACAGGAACTTATTCAAGGAATTGAAAATAAAATTAAAAAATGGGGATTTCAGGTCTGGATTAGAACAATTTATCTTTGCAAAAAAGAGGAACCCCATTTTTTTGGAAATTATAAGATTGGTCGAGGTTATTTTAGCCACTTTGCCACCGAACACTTAAATGGCCTTATCTATTGGGGAGCAACTAGGACTAGAGTTCATTATTGGATGAGAGATCGTAGGCTATATTTAAGAAAAAGAAAGCAATTGAAAGAGTACATTCAAAGATTCCCTCCTAATTTCCCCTGGTCCTTCAAAGGAGAATTTCCTTTTCCCCATATTTTTTCCATTATCGGTTATAGAACTGCTCCGGGAATTAGAGGAACTTTCATTTTAAATATTGAGGAATTGGCCACCATTCTTCATTTCCCAGCTAAAATCATTACTCCAGCTCTCCCCTATGTTGAAGCTAAAAAAGGAGGACCTCCTCCCACTCTACCAGTTGAATAACCCTACGAATTACGAATTTCATCGAATTACGAATATTTTAGGGTTTATTTGCAATTCGTAATTAGTTTTGATTCGTAATTCGTAGGAAAGTTATGAATATTAATGAAATAAATTTTTTTGGACTAACCACTTTTAGAAGTGAGAGAAAAAAATTTGGAATTAAAACTGATGATCGGCGTCGGCACGTTTATATTATTGGAAAAACTGGAATGGGAAAAACAGCAATGTTAGAGAACATGGCTATTCAGGATATCCAAAAAGGTCATGGAGTAGGCTTTATTGATCCTCATGGGGAAGCAGCTGAAAGATTGTTAGATTTCATTCCTTCCCATCGGATCAATGATGTGGTTTATTTCAATCCAGCTGACTTAGAATATCCCATTGCTTTTAATGTAATGGAGAAAGTGGATTTAGAACATCGGCATTTGGTAGCTGGAGGATTAATGGGAGTTTTCAAAAAAATCTGGCCAGATGTCTGGTCAGCCAGAATGGAGTATATTTTGAACAATTGTATTTCAGCCCTTCTTGAATATCAAAATTCTACTTTGTTGGGAGTAAATCGGATGCTGGCCGATCCTGAGTATCGGAAAAAAGTAGTGGATAGGGTAACTGATCCAGTAGTCAAATCCTTTTGGGTCCAAGAATTTGCCAGATATACTCAGAGATTAGAAGTGGAAGCAACAGCAGCTATTCAAAATAAAGTTGGCCAGTTTATTTCTAACCCTTTAGTCAGAAATATCATCGGTCAGGTTCAATCAACAATTGATATGAGAAAAGTCATGGATGAGAGAAAGATTTTAATTGCCAATATTTCTAAAGGAAGAATTGGAGAAGACAATTCCCGACTTTTGGGAGCACTTTTAATAACTAAACTGCAGTTAGCAGCAATGTCCAGAGTAGATATTCCGGAGGAAGAGAGAAGAGATTTTTATTTATATGTTGATGAATTTCAGAATTTTGCTACCAAGGCTTTTGTTAATATATTATCTGAGGCTAGAAAATATCGATTGGCTCTGATTTTAGCCAATCAATACATTGCCCAATTAGAAGAGATGACTCCTATCGGAAAAAGTTCTGAGGTGAGAGATGCCATCTTTGGCAATGTGGGAACTATAGTTTGTTTTCGGGTTGGAGCAGAAGATGCTGAATTTTTGGAAAAGGAATTTCTCCCTGAGTTTAATGCTCAAGATTTAGTAAATTTACCTAAGTACAACATTTATTTAAAATTAATGATTGATGGCTTAACCGGAAGGCCTTTTTCAGCTGAAACCTTACCCCCTTTTCCTAAACCGGAGAAATCAAATAAAGAAAAAATTATTAGAGTTTCAAGAGAAAGATATGGAACTCCTAGAAAAATTGTTGAAGAAAAAATTGCTAAATGGGTTGGAGTATTAAAATTGCCAGAAGAGCCTCAACCTGCCCCTCCAGTTTTATATGATGCTCAATGCTTTTTATGTGGAAAAAAAATTAAAGTAATTTTTCCTCCAGATGGTACCAGACCAGTTTATTGCAAATCCTGTCTTAAGAAAAGAGAAAAAATTCAAGGTGTTCCCACTATTTCATTAAAAGAAGCAACCAAAGAAAAACCTATGGAGAAACCAACTAGGCCTAAACCTAAGGTAGATATTGAGGAATTAAAAAAAGTTTTAGAAAAATCTCTAAAAGATTTAAAAGGATGAAAGTTTTAAAGGATTTCAATTTTAAAAATAAGCGAGTTTTAGTGAGATGCGATTTTAATGTTCCCTCAGATGAAGAGGGGAATATTTTGGATGATTTTAGAATTAAGCAAACTTTGCCCACTATTGAATATTTAATAAAAAAAGGGGCAAAACTAATTTTGATTTCTCATTTAAATCGGCCAAAAAAGAAAGAAAGAAAATATAGCTTAAAACCCATTTCTTTTAGATTGGAGAAATTGTCAAATAAAAAGGTTAAATTTTTAGCAGATTGCATTGGAAAAAAAGTTAAAAAAGAGATAGAAAAGATGAAATCTGGGGAAATAATTTTGTTGGAGAATTTAAGATTCCATAAAGGAGAAACAGAAAATGATGAAAATTTTGCCAAGAAATTGGCTGACTTGGGAGAAATCTTTATCAATGATGCTTTTGGGACCTGTCATAGGAATCATGCCTCAATAGTTGGGGTCCCAAAATATTTGCCTTCTGGAGCTGGATTTTTATTGGGAAAAGAAATTGAAATTCTTTCTCAAGCAATAAATCAACCCTGCCATCCTCTGGTGGTAATAATTGGAGGAACAAAAATTGCCACAAAAATTAATATTATTGAGCTATTTTTTAAAAAGGCTGATCATTTGCTTTTGGGCGGTAAAATAGCTGAGAGTTTTTTAGTAACAAAAGGAGTTTTGGTTGACCGTCCCCCTCTTGAAGAAAAAGAGATTTTAAAAAAAATTGAAAGGATTGAAATTACTAATCCAAAACTTCATTTACCTACTGATGTAAAAATATCTTTGCCATCTTTGGAAGAGAAATATCTTCGAAGAGGAGCAATAGGAACTTTAAGAAAAGAGGAGGAAATTTTTGATATTGGTCCAGAAACAATAAAAATATTTAAAGAAATAATTAAATTAGCTAAAATGATTATCTGGAATGGTCCTTTAGGAATGTATGAAAGAGAAGAGTTTGAGAAAGGAACTAAAGAAATAGCCGAAGCGATTGCCAGAAATAGATCAGCATTTAAAATCGTAGGTGGAAATAACACTGTCATGGCAATAACTAAATTTGGTTTAATTGACAAATTTGATCATGTTTCCACCGGAGGCGGAGCAATGTTAGAGTTTTTAGCTGGAGAGAAATTACCAGGGATTAAAGCTTTAAAATAAATATGCAATAATTATGAAGAGAGGAGGATTAAACAAAGGTCATTTAAGAGCATTAAATTCTGAAATAGCTAAAATAACAGGTGTCACTAATCTGCATGAATTTACCACAAATTTCACTAATGAAAATTCGTGATATTCGTGGCAGATTAGTGAAAATTCGCGATGTTTAAAGTAAACAAAGAAAAATGTTTAGGTTGTGGGGTTTGTATGGCAAATTGTCCAGGAGCAACTGAATTGGGAGAAGATGGCAAAGCAAAAGTAATTGATTCAGAAAAATTGGAAAAATGCGGAGGAGAAAGCATTTGCCCTTATGGGGCAATTGAAAAGGAAGAAAGTAAATAAAAATGACTCTGAATTTAACTGATGAAAATTTTGAAAAAGAAATTGAAAATGCTGATAAACCAGTTTTAGTTGACTATTATACTTTTTGGTGTAGTCGATGCACCATTCTTTCTCCAATTTTAGAGAAATTGGCTGAAGAATATAAGGATAAATTTATTTTCGCTAAGATTAATTTAGAGACTGCTCCTTTCACTGCTCAAAAATATGGAATTGAAAGAATACCAACGGTTATTCTTTTTAAAAATGGATTTCAAATCAGCGGATTTATTGGAGTAAGATCAGAGCCTGAAATAAAAGAATGGTTAGAGAAAAATCAAGAAATCATTGATAAATTGATGGAAAAAGTTAATGAAATAATTAAAAATTACGAAGATTATGCCCAGAAAAATGGCTGGAAATTAAATCCAGACCGCAAACTGGTAGAAAGATTAGTGATGGGAATGTTAGCCAATGAAAAAAAATACGGAGCCAGGTATTGTGTTTGTAGGAGAATTACAGGTAACTCCGAAGAGGATAAAAAAATTATTTGTCCTTGTGTTTATGTCCAACAGGAAATTAAAGAACAGGGCCATTGCTTTTGTGGTCTTTTTTTTGAAAAATGAAAAATAAAATACATAAAAGATGGAACAGTAAAGATATTGCTTTTTTACAGAAGAATTACAGGGAGGTCGCAATCAGTGAATTAATTAAAAAATTAAATAGAAGCAGAAGCTCAATTTGCCATAAGGCCAATCGAATAGGTCTTAAAAGAGATAATATCGGTCCTCTTAAGAGACTCCCTATCTTGGCTAAAGAACCAAGTAAAGAACTTGCTTGGCTAGTAGGGTACTTATTAGGAGACGGCTATCTCACTACAAGTTGGACAATTGGAATGAAGAGTAAAGACAATGATTTAAAAAACTTCTACATAAAAAATTTAAAAAAGTGGAGCAAATTTAAAAAAGAAGAATTTGTAATTGATCGAGAAGAAGGTGAATATAATGATAAGGAGAAAGGGAAAGTATATACTTGTGAAAATATATGGGTGGTTCGAGCGTGTTCAAAAGAAGCATGGCAACTCCTTAAGAAATTTAAAGATAACCCACTATATTCTTTGAGATTTTTCCCCGAGGAGTATTGGAAATTTATTTTAAAAGGATTATGGGATGCTGAGGGACATATGACACCAGCTAAAGGAATTATTGAAATTGGCTTTAGTAATTCGAATGAGAAAATTTTAAGTTTATATGAAAAATTATGTCTTTCATTAGGATATCACCCGCTAAAATTCAAAGACAGGGATGAGAGTAAAATTATGCTTTTTAGAATGAGAGAAGCCCAAGATTTTGTAAAAAGAATTGGGGTTACTGTTCAAAGAAAGCGATTGAAAATAAAAAAGATATTGAGAAAAATTAAAAGGAAACTGAAAAAATTTAATGAAAGGATAGAAATTTATAATCAATTAAAAAAATTAAAGCAACAGGGTATGCAAAGAAAAGAAATATGGGAAAAGATAAGTAGAAAGGTGCCAATAAGTACATTCGATAAATGGTTTTATGATATTAGAAAACCAGGTAAAAATTTCAAAATCTAAGTAGGAAATTGAAAGAGATGGCCATTGTTTTTGTGGTTTATTTGTAAAGTAAAATTTTAATTTTGAAACAATCAAAAAATCGCCAAGCTGGCGATTTTTTGATAGAATAAGCTAATATGAAGAAGGTTTTACTCAAGGTTGAAAAATTGAAGGTTAGAGCTAATCAGAATGAAATATTAAAAGGAATAAATCTTCAAATAAAAGAAGGAGAAGTTCAAGCTTTACTTGGCCCTAATGGTTCAGGGAAGACTGTTCTTTCTCAAATTATTTTAGGAAATTCCAAATATAAAATTACCGAGGGGAAGATTTTCTTTTTGGGAAAAGAAATTACAAAATCTCCTCCAGAAAAGAGAGCAAAATTGGGAATGGCTTTAGTTTGGCAAGCACCGCCAGCAGTAAAAGGAGTAAAACTTTCTCAACTTTTAGCAAAAATTTCAGTTAGCAGAGGCCCATCCTTTGTCAGGTTAATAGAGGCCCGTCCTCTGTTAGAGAGAGAAATAAATGTAGATTTTTCTGGCGGAGAAAAGAAAATTTCAGAATTATTACAGGTTTTGTCTTTAAATCCAAAATTGGTAATTTTTGACGAAATTGATTCAGGATTAGATATCAAAAGATTGGAAAAAGTAGCTAAGATAATAAAAAAAGAATTAATTGGTAAACCCCCACATCAAAAATTTGGTGGTGGGGGTAAAAAAGTTTCTGTTTTATTAATTACCCATTGGGGACAGATTTTAAAGTTTTTAAAACCAGATCTGACTAATGTGATGTTAAATGGCAAGATTATTTGTAAATCCAAAGATTTCAAAAAAGTTTTAATGGTTATTAAAAAGTATGGATATGAGAAATGTAAAAGGTGCCCACTTTTGGCAAGTAGACCATAAAATAAAAAATATCTCTGAAATTCCAGGAAACATTATTTTATCCAGTCCTCAGGCCTGGCAGAAATTTAAATGGGTAAGAAAATATTTTGAAAGAAAACCAAGAGAAGGCTATTTTATTTGGGTCAAAAAAGAGGTTGATTTTCCCTTGGCAACTTGTATTAATATTGCTTCGCCAAAGATTTCCCAAAATTTAACAAATCTATTAGTTATTGAAAAAGGAATAAAAGTTAAAGCAAATGTTGTTTGTTCTGCTATTAAAAATAATTTGTGTGGAACTCATAAAGCTCAAGGTAAGCTTTTGCTTAAAGAAGGGGCTAATTTAGAATATAATCATTTTCATCAATGGGGTCAGAAAGATTTTGTTGCTCCTAATTATGAATTTATTTTAGAGAAAGGAGCTAAGCTCCTTTATACTTATAAAAATTTATTCCCTCCTGAAAATCTCGAATTAAAGACAACTATTCAGAGCAACGAAAATTCCTCTTCAAATTTAAGTTTCATTATCAATGGTTTAAATTCAAAGATTGGAATCGAA
>JASEJS010000011.1:0-3732 GCA_030016765.1 Patescibacteria group bacterium | reverse complement strand
GACACTCTTTTGCTTTTGGGTCAAAATTCTCAGGGAATAGTTAGGTTGAGATTGGTTGGAAAAAAGAATAGCCAGATAAAAGCGATTAGCAAAATTTTT
Source organism: Patescibacteria group bacterium (assembly GCA_030016765.1). Lineage (GTDB taxonomy): Bacteria > Patescibacteriota > Minisyncoccia > Minisyncoccales > JASEJS01 > JASEJS01. Next base: position 3,633 of record JASEJS010000011.1, on the reverse strand, counting down.
GCCAAAGCAACTGGAAAAGGACATTTAGATTGTCAAGGTTTATTAATTGATAAAACTGCCAAGATTTCTTTAACCCCTGAGCTAGTTTGCCAAAATAAAAATGCCCAAATCACTCACGAAGCTTCAATTGGAAAAATTTCTGAAGAAGAGCTAAATTATTTGAGAATGAGGGGCCTAACAGAAAAAGAGGCAATTGATTTAATTGTCACTGGATTTTTAAAAATATGAGCCTTGAAAAATATTGGCAAAAAAGAAATTTTAAAAAAATTTCAGAATCAAAAAATTAATTTTTTATTTAATTATGCCTGGTAAATATAAATATTTGAAAATTCTATCAAAAAAGTTTCTTATTAAAAATTATATTAAAAATAAAAAATCAATTTTGAAAATAGCTAAATTAACTAATATAAATCGGAATACAATAAGCCGGTATTTATCCCTAAATGGAATTGAAATAAGAACAAAATGTAAATATCTGTCTTTCCTTAATAAAAATTTTTTTATAAAGAATTATTTCAAAAAGAAAAAATCAATTAATCAAATATCTAAAGAAACTGGTATTGTAAGAAGTGTAATTCGGGATTATACGAAGAGATTAAATATAAAATCTAGATCTTCTATTGAACAAAAAAGAATCTCGTTTCTTCCTAAAAAATTTATAATTACTAAGAATTGTCTTTCTTTTATTGATGGTTCATTATTAGGAGATGGTTCAATTCCTTTAAATCCATACCAGAGAGAATTTTCTTATACCCAGGGATGTAAGTATAAAGAATACCTTAAATATGTAAGAAAGAGATTGCTGCGATACGGAATTACATCTAGTCCAATTTTAACAAAATGGATAAATGATAGCAGATGTAAAGAGGGAGGATATTATGAAAGCTACTTGCACACTCATCGATATGAGACTTTTAAGATATTTAGAGAAAGGTGGTATAAGAATGGAATTAAAAGAGTCCCTAAAGATTTTCAATTCACTCCTGATAGTTTACTACAATTTTATTTATCTGATGGAAATTTTTATAGAGAAATAAGATTGTGCAGTAGTTTCTCTATTAAAGATGCTAAATTTCTAAGGAAACTTTTTATAAAAAACTTAAAAATTACTCCACGGTTGATTACTTCTCCTTGGATGAAAGGAAAAGCTGATTTGGCAATTAAAAAATCAGATATTCCAAAATTTTTGAATTATATTGGAAAATGTCCAATAAGATGTTACCAATACAAATGGCATGACAATGAACCTTCTGAAAAAAGATTAGAGCGAAATAAAAGAGCAAGAGAAGTATATCATCTTAAAAGGCAACATTTAATTAAAACATGAGTTTGAAAACATACTGGTCAAAAAGAAATTTTAGTACAACACCAGAACCCAAAGGTGAACTATTAAAAACTAGAAGACATAGATTTGTAGTACAATCTCATTATGCAAAACATTTTCATCAAGACTTTAGACTTGAGATGGAAGGAGTATTAAAATCTTGGGCAGTGCCAAAAGGAGTACCGGAGAAGGTAGGGAAGAAAGTCCTTGCCCTTTCGGTTGAAGATCATCCCATAGACTACCTTAACTTTTCTGGGATCATCCCCAAAGGCTTATATGGAGCGGGCCGAGTAGAGGTATTTGATAAGGGAAAATATGAATTAATTGAGAAAGCAGAAAATAGAATTGTTTTTAAATTAAAGGGTAAAAAATTGAAAGGAGAATATACTTTATTAAAATTCAAAAAGCCAAATCAATGGCTATTATTTAAAATAAAATGAAAATAATTAAAACTCGAGCTAAAAGTATTTTCACTAAACTGCCAGGAATTGATTTTAATATATGCATTTATAAGTCTAATCATTCCTGAATTAGTAAATGTTAAAAAATGTATAAAAGAAACTAAAAATTTCGTTGATTATTATTGGTTTGAGATTTTGAACTTAAGAGCAGCTGGAGAAGAATTTAAGAGTATTTTAAAAACAAAATTTCCAAAAAGCTATGAAACAATGAAAAACAAGAAAAAAATTTTACAAATTTGTTAAAAATTTAAAAGAAATAATTAAAAAAGAAAATGTAAAAACTCCCGGAATTGTTATTCATTATCCAAAATTTGGAATTATAAAAATACCGATAAAAAACTTCAAGAGCCTTAAACTTGACAGAATTAGATAAATTAATATCATTAAAATTAGTAATAAAAACATAGTTCTTTGAAATCTATATAAAGAAAGGAGGTGAAAAAAATGGAAAAGAAAGAAATAGCCAGATTGGCTTTAATAGCAGTGATAATAGCAGGAGTTTTTATAGGGATTGCTTTTGTTCAAACTGAAAAGTTGAAAAAGAGTATTCAGGGAATAGAGATAAATACAAGAGAAAAGATGGGAAGTTTTAATCAGAGTTTTCAAAAGCGATTTGACGAATTAACAAAGAAAAATGAGAAGCTGGGAAAAGAAATAGAAGCCTTTGATAAAAAAATAGAGAATTTTTATCAGTGGCTCTATGATGGAAGATATGACAGTGCCCCCTTTTTGATAAATTATAGCCAAATAGAGGAACTGAAGAATTTAACTACAGTGATATATGTAAAAGGAAACTATCAGTGGAAATGGATTTCAGTTTTTAAGGGAGAAAGATTTGAAGAGAAAGGCGAAGAGAAAGATGTAATTGGTCGAGGAACAGGAATTTTCATTAATAACTACCTATTAACAGCTGCTCACGTAGTGAATGATGAGGAAAAGGAAGAGGAGACAAAAGAGGAAAATTATTATTCTAAATATTGGGAGAAATGGACAGTAAAAGAAATATTTTTCATTCACAATGGAGAGAGAATGGAAGCAAAAAGAGTTTTTTTAAATGAAACAGTCGACGTTGCTTTGCTAGAAGTTCCAAAAGAATTAAGAATTCCAAAGAGAATTACCAAAGGAAACGATAGCCAAGTGAATGTTGGTAATTTTCTTTATCAAGTGGGTAGCTTAGGTCTTGAAGGATTGAGGATTAGTGAAGAAGAAATAGGAACACCGGTAATATATATTCAAGAAGGGATAATAGGCACAACCACACCCTTGACCTATATTAAGGAAAAAGAAATGCCCTGGGAGGAGCCTTTTCCATGGGATCCGGTGAACCTTCTTTCAGTTACTACCGGAGGAAAGCCCGGCGATAGTGGAGGAATGATAGTTGCTTTTAGAGATGGTCAGCCAGAACTTATCGGGATGATAGTTGGAGGAATGGGAGAAAAAGTAGCTTTTGCAATAAAAATCAGTGTGATCGAAAAAACACTAAGCGAGGCAGGATTAGAAATATTTAAATAAATTTCGAATATTTAAGAGGATATATTTTCCTCTTTTTTTATTTTTTCAAATAAATTAAAATAATAAAACTAACTAAAGTTTTTAAATTTAAGTTCAGAAATTTATAAAAAATTACTCTCTTACTAATGCAAAAAAATTTAAAATAAGAAAAAGATCTTTAAAGTAAAAACAATAATGAATGAAATTAAGAAGAAAAAAGTAATAGTGGCAATGTCAGGAGGGGTGGATAGTTCGGTGGCAGCTGCTCTTTTGAAAAGAGCTGATTTTGAAGTAATTGGAGCTTTTATGAAGCTTTGGCCAGAAAGAGAATTTAGTAAAGAAGTTCAAAGAGTGAAA
>JASEJS010000077.1 GCA_030016765.1 Patescibacteria group bacterium | reverse complement strand
AGAGCGAGCCCGAAGGTCGCTGAAAGGCGACCGCCCCCCTCCTCTTAGAGGAGGGGGGAGAGGGCGAGCGATTAACTTGGTAATACCAATGGCTACCAAAGCTCAAATTGCCAAATCGTTAAAAAAGCCAAAATATAAAAGTCGAGTTGTCCGGCGATGCTTTCGTTGTGGCAGAAAAAGGGGATATTTAAGAAAATTTGGTTTATGTCGAATTTGTTTTAGAGAAATGGCCAATCAAGGATTGATACCGGGAATAAAAAAAAGTAGTTGGTAAAAATCAATTCATATGACTGATCCCATTACTGACCTTCTCAATCGAATAAGAAATGCCCAAGCTGTTTTTCATCCAACAGTAGATATTCCTTTTTCTAATTTAAAATATGAAATTGCGAAAATTTTAGAAAAGGAAGGATTTGTTAAAAAAATTGAGAAAAAAGGAAGAAAGATAAAAAGAAAAATTGAAATTATTTTAAAATATGATGGAAAAATCCCAGCCATTTCTGGTTTAAAAAGAGTTTCAAAACCCGGTCAAAGAATTTACAAAAGCTGTAAAGATCTCAAACCAGTAAAAGGAGGTTATGGAATAGCAATTGTTTCTACATCGAAAGGAATAATGACGGATAAAGAGGCAAGAAAACAGAAGTTGGGAGGGGAGGTACTTTGTGAAATATGGTAATTCAAAAGTCAAAAGTCAAAATGCAAAATTGCAATGCAAAATTCAAAATTTTGAATTTTGACCTGTAATTTTGACTTTTGACTTTTGCATTTTGAATTTATGAGTCGAATAGGAAAAAAACCTATTTTAATACCGGAAAGTGTGGAAGTGAAAATTGAAGATCAGAAAATCATGATTAAGGGTCCAAAAGGCGAGCTCGAAAAAGAAGTTCGGCCAGAAATTAAAGTTGAAATAAAGGAAGGGAAGATTTTTTTCTCACCTCAAATCGAAACTAAAAAAACTAAAGCTTTTTGGGGTTTAACTAGAGCTCTAATTAACAATATGATAAAGGGAGTAACCGAAGGTTATGAAAAAAAATTGAAAATAGAAGGATTAGGTTATCGGGCCTCTCTGGAAGGGGAGGATTTAGTTTTAGAGGTCGGCTTTACTCATCCAATTAAAATAAAAGCTCAGCCAGGAATAAAATTTTTGGTGAAAGAAAATATCGTTACCGTTTTAGGAATTGATAAAGAATTAGTTGGCGAGATTGCAGCTAAAATAAGAAAAGTTAAACCTCCCGAACCTTATAAAGGAACGGGGATAAGATATCTGGGAGAAATAATTAGAAGAAAAGTGGGAAAGAAGGCGGCAACTGCTGAATAATTATGGAACCAAAACTGAAGCGTGAAAAAAGATATAGACGTCATAAAAGAGTAAGAGCTAAGATTTTCGGTACCTCAGAGAAACCTCGGCTTTGTGTTTTCAGATCAATCAAACATATTTATGCCCAATTGATTGATGATCAGAAAGGAAAAACCTTGATTTCAGCTAGTGATTTAGAATTAAAAAATAAAAAAATAAAAACTAAAGAAATTCAAAAATCCTTAACTAAAAAAGTAGCTATTGCTTATAAAGTTGGTAGGCTAATTGCTAAAAAAGCTTTAGAAAAAAAGATTGAGAAAGTTGTCTTTGATAGAGGAGGGTATAAATACCATGGGAGAGTGAAAGCTTTAGCTGAGGGGGCCAGGGAAGGAGGATTAAAGTTTTAAATTAAATTAAATAAAATGCCAGAGGAAATTCAAAAAGAAAAGGAGGAGTTTGAATCAAAGCTTTTAGATTTGGTTAGAATTTCCCATACTCGAGCTGGGGGAAGGAAAATAAGATTTAGAGCAGTAGTGGTCACCGGGAATAAACAAGGAAAAGTGGGAGTAGGAGTGGCTAAAGGAAGAGATGTAGCTCAAGCTGTTGAAAAAGCAACCAGATTGTCTAAAAAAAATTTAATTGAGATCCCAATTATAGAAGATACTATTCCCCATGAAGTCACTTCAAAAGTTGGGGTAGCTAAAATTTTACTAAAGCCCCAGAGAAAGGGAAGAGGATTGGTAGCTGGAGGTACAGTTAGAATTATTTGCAATTTAGCTGGAATAAAAAATATTTCCTCAAAAATTCTGGGTAGAACTGGAAACAAACTAAATAATGCCAGAGCAACCATTTCAGCTTTGAAAAAGCTGAAAATTCCAAGTACCAAGCACCAAATCCCAAACAAATCCCAATGACCAAAATTCAAATGACCAAAACTTGTTTAGAAATTTAGAATTTGGAATTTGGAATTTTAAGTCAATGCAACTACACGAAATAAAACCAATTCATAAAAGAAAACGAAGAAAACGAGTAGGTCGAGGTGGAAAGCGAGGTACTTATTCTGGTCGAGGCATAAAAGGCCAGAAGGCTCGAGCTGGTAGGAAACTTAAACCAGTTATTCGGGAATTAATTAAAAGATATCCTAAATTAATAGGATACAGAATGAAAAGGAAAGAATCAAAAATTGCCATTTTAAATTTAGAAATCTTAGAAAAAAAATTTAATTCAGGAGAAAAGATTAATCCAAAGATATTGCTAGAGAGAAAAATAATTCGTAGAATAAAGGGGAGAATGCCAAAAGTTAAGATTTTGGGTAAAGGAAAACTAATCAAAAAATTAATTATTGAAAATTGTCAGGTTTCAAAAGAGGCAAAAGAGAAAATTGAAAAAGCCGGCGGCACCATAAAATAAAATCCAATAATGGAAGAGGGTCGGGGGAACCCTCTGGTTCCCCCGTGTAGGAAAACAGGGAGGCCGAAGGCCGACCGCCAGAAACCGTGGGTTTCTGGAGAGCGAGCCCGAAGGTCGCTGAAAGGCGACCGCCCCCCTCCTCTTAGAGGAGGG
>JASEJS010000076.1 GCA_030016765.1 Patescibacteria group bacterium | reverse complement strand
TTAAATCTTTAATCTATTTTACGATTCGCCACTCAATATCCGATTCTTTTCCAGCAAACTCAAGCCATTCTCCTTCTGGAGAAATAACAAACCATTTTTTCTTTGTTTCTGACCAGACCATTGGCTTTCCCTGAAAATAGGGCTTCTTAACTACTTCTTTCGGCTTTAGCTGGTCTAATTCTAACCACTTTTTAAAAACGGTTTCAATTGAATAATCCAAATTTCTTGATTTTGCCCATTCAGCCACTTTATCAATGGCAACAATTGCTTTTTTTAAGGAACCAGCTAATTCTAAAAGCTGTTTTGCCGACCGGACATATCTCGAATAGATAATTTTTCTTTTTTTAGCACTCTTTTTTATCTCTTTTAAGATTAAACCCTTGGTATAAAAATAATGATTAACTATTCTTTGAATATCAGTGGCTAATTTCAAAGGTAATTCCAATTGGCCAATTTTTATTTTTTTTGCTTTTTTAATTTTTCTCATATTCTTCATTAATTTGCCATGGCAAAATAATGAGGAATCTATTGAAGTTGGTTTAAAATCTCTTGATAGAAATTTTTAGCTTCTTTTAATTCTCTTTTTCCTTTTTCAGTGATTTGATAAACTCTTCTTCTTTCTTTCGCTTGACTTTTCACAAATCCATCTTTTTCTAATCGATAAAGAACTCGATAAGGAGTAATTCTCCCTGGCTTAAAATTAAATTCTTTTTCAATTATCGAAGGAATTTCCCAACCATAAATTTCCCTCTTTTTCAGTAAAGAAAGAATGTAAAGCCAAAGATTATCGATAGTGTTAGATTTTTTAAGTCTTTCGAGGGGCAACATAAGTTTTTCACAAGAGGTCTTGACAAGCTATTTTACAATGATAAAATAATTTAAGTAGGTAAAATATAGGCTGCCAAATCTATATTAAAAAAAATCAAAAACTATGTCAAAACCAATTAAGATTGCAATTTCCGGAATAGGGAATTGTGCCAGTTCATTAATTCAGGGTTTATTTTATTATCAAGGTATAAAGGATGAAAAAGAACTTATCCCAGGATTAATGCACAATTTAATTGGTGGCTACAAAATTTCAGATATAAAAGTGGTGGCTGCCTTTGATATAGATAAGAGAAAAGTAGGGAAAGATGTTTCAGAAGCAATTTTTTCTCTGCCAAATAACACAAAAATTTTTTGCAAAGATATTCCAAAAATGGGAGTAAAGGTGAAAATGGGACCGGTTCTCGATGGGGTGGCTGAACATATGAAAGAATATCCTGAAGCTCAAACCTTTGTTGTGGCAAAAGGAAAACCAGTTGATATAGCTAAAGAATTGAAAAAATCAGGAGCTGAAATTTTGGTAAATTATTTGCCAGTTGGTTCTCAAAAAGCAGTTGAATATTATGCCAATTGTGCTTTGAAAGCTGGCTGTGCTTTCATTAATTGTATGCCAGTTTTTATTTGCTCAGATAAAAACTGGGTAAAAAAATTTGAGAAGAAAAAATTACCTTGTCTGGGTGACGATGTGAAAAGCCAGGTTGGAGCAACAATAGTTCATAGAACCTTATCTCATCTCTTTACTCAAAGAGGAGTGATAATTGATAGGTCTTATCAGTTGAATTTCGGTGGAAACAGTGTTTCAGGGGACCAAATGATTTTACTCAAGGTAAATGGTCAAATCAAATATTCTCCAATAGGAGATTTCATTGATAGTTTAATGGAAAAATATGGAGCAGAAAAGAAAAATGGAAAAGAAATAATTACAAAAAATAGGATAAGTGAAAAAATTGAGTGCTTTACAATTGATGATGAATTTAAAGTAAAATTAGTGCCAGTAGAAGCTTTCATTCGCCACAAAATTAAAGAACCAATTTTTGAAATAGAAACAGAAGGAGGAAGAAAAATAAAAATCACAAAAGACCACAATTTATTTTTGCTCAATGAAAGAGGGAAATTGGAACCAGTTCCCTTAAAGGATTTAAAAGAAAATGAAAGCTTAATAGCTGTTCCAGAAAATTTATTTTCTTCTGAAAAAGTTGGATTTATTCAAAAAGAAAAAAATCAAAAAGCTTTTGAAATTTTGAGAAATGAAAAAAGAAAAAGCTTAAAAGAAAAATTAATTCCAAACTTGCCAGTTTTAAGAAATAAATGGAAGATAAAATCAACTAGTTGGTGGAGATGCCCTCAAATCTCAGCAGAGGTTGTTCTTTCTCAAATTGATAAAATTAATCCGGATGTTGAATTTAAAAATAATATTTACAATCTTTGTACTGGTCAAACAAAATTTTTAAAAATCAAAAAGATTAGAAAAATTGAAAACAAAAAAGGAAAATATGTTTATGATTTAAGTATTAAACCCTATGAAAGATTTATCTGCTCAAATATTTTAGTTCACAACACTGATTTTTTAAACATGTTAAGCAGGGAACGATTAAAATCGAAAAAAATCTCAAAAACTGAAAGTGTGGAATCGCAGTTGGCAAAGAGATTGAGTTATGATAACTTACACATTGGTCCTTCAGATTGGGTACCCTGGTTAAAAGACAATAAAATTTGTTTTATCAGAATTGAAGGAAGAAAGTTTGGTAATGTCCCAATTGAATTAGAATTGCGACTTTCAGTTGAGGATTCACCCAATTCGGCAGGTTGCGTCATTGATGCTATTCGGTTAACAAAATTAGCCCTGGATAGAAAAATAGGCGGAGCTTTAATTTCAGCTTCGGCTTATCTAATGAAACATCCGCTTCAGCAATTCACTGATGAGCGAGCTAGAGAAATGGTCGAAGAATTTATAAAAGGAACTCGGGAAAGATAAAAACATGGAACCATTCCAGCGTTTTCAAAAATTAAACACAGAAGGTAATCTCTGGATTTATGTTTTGTCTTT
>JASEJS010000010.1 GCA_030016765.1 Patescibacteria group bacterium | reverse complement strand
TCAGCAATTTTTTCTCCAAAAGTCCCTAATTGTTTTGAATTCATGGTTTTGGTGGACCCGATGGGAATCGAACCCATATCTCTGCTATGCGAAAGCAGTACTTTACCATTAAGTTACAGGCCCAAAATTTGTTTAAGTTCAGCTAAAGAATTTATTTTTTTGACTGGGGCTTTTTTAATTTTATTCTTTCTATCAATTAAGATTGCTTCCATTCCTAAATTTTTAGCTGGAATTAAATCTCTTTCTAATTCATCGCCCACTATTATAGTTTCTTTTGGTTTGACTTTTAATTTTTTAAGAGGAATTAAAAAGGCTCGGGGATCAGGTTTTAAAAATTTTGTTTCTTTTGGGGTAAAAATTCTGGCAAATTTTTCTAAACCTAAACTTTCAATTACAAATCTGGCATTACCTGATAAAATTGCTTTTTGAACTGGTAAGTTAAAAATTTCTTTTACATCTTCATAAAGTTCAAAACCGACATTCTTTTCTAAAAATCTAGCCAATTTTTTAATCATCTCTCTTTCTGGCCTTTCCCCATATTCCTCAAAAAACTTTTCGCTAAAATCTAACCAATCTTTAGCCCAACCCAATAAATCAGCAAAGAAAGTAGCGAAGGCTTTTATCTCTTCCTCAGTAGTAATTTCTATTCCAAATTTTTTCAGAGAATAAAAAAATCTTTTAAAATCAACTGGTTTTGAAAGGTAAGCCAAAGTTCCAGAAAAATCAAATAAAATCAATTTTGGTCTCATGGTCGGGGGCGAGGGAGTCAAACCCTCAATCTCACGGTCCCGAACCGTGCATTTTTTCGCTAAACTAGCCCCCGCAATTTTGATTTTTGATTTCGTTAAGTTACCCAATATTTTTTCTTGGTCATTTCATCTCTTTTCATTTCCAATTTTTCTCTTTCTCTTTTAGCTTTTTGAGTTAAGGAGCTTAGCTCCTTTTCAGATAATTTTCCTAATTTTTCAATTTCCTTTTCTAAAAATTCTTTTTGATTATTACTAGGATCAGATAGGACATAGGACAGTAGGACATCTAAGATTTGTCCTACCTTAGGACCTGGCTGAATTTCTAAAACCCTCATTACATCATTTCCCGAAACTTTAAGCATTTTCACTGAAATTGGATCTTGACTAACTTTCTCAATGACATATCTTAAATGTCTTAATTTATAAGGCTCGGCTTTTGGCACTCCAGAACCAATCCGATCTGCCATCCTCACTTGTAATAGTTCTTCCATATTTTCTGGACCAACCTGGCGAACTAATCTTCTCACCGAGCTCTCCCCGACTTCACCCGGATTATAATAAAAAAGATGGTAACGAACGAGTTTAACAATTTTCTCAATATCTTTTTTGGGAAATCTTAGGCGATTTAGAATTTGGGCAGTCATTTTTGTCCCCACTATCTCATGGCCATAGAAAGTAGCATCAGGGCCTTCCCCTCTTTTTGTCCTGGGTTTTCCAATATCATGAAATAAAGTTGCTAATCTCACATATTTATTAAAGTTTCTTTTAGCAGCATAATCTAAGGACCTTAAATAATGCTCATAGCATTCATAAATATGATGTTTATTTTGAGTAACTTTATAACCTTCTTCTAATTCAGGAATGATATATTTTAATAAACCCAATTTTCTTAAAAGCTCAATCCCTTCTGCTGCCCTTTCTGACATTATAATCTTCATCAATTCATCCCTAATTCTTTCTTTGGAAATAGCCTGAAGCCAAAATGAATTTTTCTTAATAGCTTCTGCTGTCTTTTCTTCAATCTCAAATCCTAAAGTAACAGCTAGCCTTACTGCTCTGATCATTCTTAAGGCATCTTCATTAAAACGATCTTCTGCCTTTCCTACTGCTCGAATTATCTTATTTTTTAAATCAGTTTGACCATTGAAGGGATCAATAATTTTGACTTTTGAATTTTGAATTTTGAATTCCATAGCCATGGCATTGATGGTAAAATCTCTTCTAGCTAAATCTTCCTGGATTGATTTGGCCCATCTGATTATATCCGGATGCCTTTTGTCAGTGTATTTTTCATCAATTCGATAGGGAGTAATTTCAATTTCTTTTAATCTTGGGTCTTTTGAACCAGTTAAAACGGTTACTGTTCCAAATTTATTATCTAAATAACTCCTTAAAAAGATCTTTCCAATTTCTACTGGTTTGGCATTAGTCGCTACATCCCAATCTTGAGGTTCTACTCCTCTTAAAAAATCCCTGACACAACCTCCAACAATATAGGCTTCAAATCCTTTCTTTTTTAATTGATCAATAACAAATTTAACTTCCTTTGGAATTCTTTTCTCCTTTCCTTCCCAATTTTTATTTGAAATTTGCATATATGCTCTGAAACTGTATTTATTTTAATCTAAATTTTAAATTTTTCAATAAAAAAGCTGGTAATAAACCAGCTTAAATTTTATCCCCCTTTTAAATAAAATTTACTTACTGGAGGAAGAGATTTTTTCTGAGCTAAATCGATGTAGACTTTTGGCAGCTGAGAGAGATTTTCTACCAAGATATATTTTCCTTTCGTAATTCTGGCAATTTCCTTTAGTAAATCTTCATCGAAATCTTCACTTCCTTTACCAATTCCAACGGTATCAATGATTACTCTCTCTTCTCCAAGAACTCTAGCTATTTCAATAGTTTTTTGACGAGGATTATCCAGTGGTTCAGTAGGGCAACCATCAGAAAGGAGAATAATTCTTTTTTGAGTTCCTTTCTTTCCCTCTTCTCTGAGAATCTTTCTAGAGAGAGAAAGAGCTTCTGCCATCGGAGTTGAACCACTGGCTTGAAGAAATGAAAGTCTCTCTTTAATTGATTTTCGGTCAGTAGTAAAACTAGAGACTACCCAAACATTGCCTCCAAAAGCAACTACTGCTGTCTGATCATTAGGATCAATTCTTTCTTTCACTAGATAAAATTTCTCAATAGCTTCTTTTGCCTTTTTTAGTTTTTCTCCTTCCATGCTCCCAGAAACATCGACACAAAGAATTATTTGCTCTTTTCTTTCCATCTGAGAGAGAATCTCCAGACTTTTATTTCTGACTCTTTCTAAAATATTTTGCTGACTTTTTATTATTTCTGTCCCTTTCCTCTTTACTATTTCTTTCATTTTTAATTCACCTCTCTATCCCAATTTTTTGATCGTATTCTTTTCTTTTTTTAGGATCTCCTAAAATTGAATAGGCTTCGTTGATTTTCTGCATCTTCTCATTGGCCTCTTTTATCACCCAATCTTTTGAGTTAGGAGGTTGGTTATCTGGGTGGTATTCTAGAGCCAATCTGCGATAGGCTTCCTTAATCTCAGTTTCACTGGCATCATAAGATACTCCTAAAATCTGATAATAATCTTCACAATTTTCTTCTCCTAAGTTACTAATTAAAATCTGAACTTGGTCTTCAATCTCTCTTAGAGAATCTCTAGTCTCCTGATAAAAAGCGCTGTTTGTCATGAATTGCTCAAACTTCTCAGTAAGTTCAACCCCTAATAGTTTAAGGGCAGCTAAAATCTCTGGCTGTTTGACCTTGGGAAGACTTCTTTCAATTATTTTTTTTATCTCGAAAAAAAGTGCCTCTATCTCTTTTTCCCTTCTTTTTTTCTCTGTTTTTATCTTCTTTATCATCTCTTCCCAAAAATCGGTTTCTTTCTCCAGTTCCTTTTCTATTCTCGAAGTCCTTATTGCCTCAAGTTCTATTTCATAATCTTCGACATTTATAGACCCTAATTCTTTTTCTAGCTTCTCTAGTCTCTCTAAGCACTCTGTTAATTTCTGAATTCTCTCTTTGAATGCCTCTTTTCCACTTTTTTCCTCCAATCCAATTCTTTCGAAAACTTGACTAAATCTCATTTTGCCTCACCTCTTTTTTCTCTAAGGTACTCTTTTAATTTAATCATTATTTTCTTTTTTGTCAAGAGAAAATTTTATCCAAATCTTGTTTTTTCCAATAATTTCGATAAAATCAAATTAAGGCCTCCAAAATCTCTTTGAGATTTTGGAGAAAAGCGGACTTGTGGCGAAAAGAGGCTATTCAAATTTGCAGAGCAAATTTGAAGGCCGTTTGAGCCACAATGGACGCACGCCCTCGTGGTGAAACGGATATCACACCTGCCTTCGGAGCAGGGAGTCTGGGTTCAAATCCTGGCGAGGGCATTGCCCCCATAACTCAATTGGTAGAGTAACGGCCTCTTAAGCCGTGAGTTCCAGGTTCGAATCCTAGTGGGGGCACAAAAGCCGCTACCGAGGCTTTTTGCTAATTTTTAAATTATAGTAAAATAAAAACAGATTATGTTAACCCCTGAGGAGAAAACAGAAATTATCAAAAAATACAAATTACATAAGACAGATACTGGTTCTCCGGAAGTTCAGATTGCCTTATTAACTGAAGAAATCAAAAAGCTTCTTTTACATTTGAAAAAACATCCTAAAGATTTCCATTCAAAAAGGGGATTACTGAAAATGGTCTCAAAAAGAAGAAAACTGCTTAATTATTTGAAGGAAGAGGATATTAGAAGATATAATAAAATTGTTAGAAAAGTGGGTCTAAAAAAATGATTATTAAGTTAAAAGAACAAAGGGTGGTGGTCTTAATTGATGTCCAAAATCTTTATCATTCAGCCAAAAACCTCTATCAGGCCAGAGTCAATTTTTCAGAAGTTTTAAAGGCAGCAGTGGCTGGAAGGAAATTGATCAGAGCTTTTGCCTATGTGACTAGAACCAAAACTGGTGAAGAAAAATCATTTTTTGAGGCTTTAAAAAAATTGGGGATTGAGACTAGAGTTAGAGACCTTCAGGAATTTTATGGTGGTCTAAAAAAAGCTGATTGGGATGTAGGGATTGTAATTGATGCCATCAGAACTGCTCCTGGGGTAGATGTCATTTGTTTAGCCTCAGGGGATGGTGACTTTGTTCCTTTAGTTGAATATTTAAAAAATCAGGGAAAAAGAGTAGAGGCAATTGCTTTTGGCCGATCCGCCTCTTTGAAATTAAAAGAAGCTGTTGATGAATTTATAGATTTAGAAGAAAATCCGGAAAAATATCTATTGAAAAAATAGCAAACCTCTAAACAAATAATGGCTAATCAAAAGTTTAAATTGGAAATAGGAGGAAGAGATTTGGAAATTGAGATTCGAAACTTGGCTGAACAAGCTTCTGGTTCCTGTTTGGTTCGATATGGTGATACTCTGATTTTAGCCACCTGTGTGATCTCTAGAGAAGGAAGAGAAATGGGCTTTCTTCCTTTAACAGTAGATTATGAAGAGAGATATTATGCTGCTGGGAAGATTTTGGGCTCCAGGTATATTAGAAGAGAAAGTCGGCCCTCAGACGAGGCCATTTTAACTTCAAGATTAATTGACAGGGCAATTAGACCTCTCTTTCCAGAAGAACTTTCTCGAGAGATTCAGGTGGTGATAACCTGTCTTTCCTGGGATAGAGAAAATGATCCTGATCTCTTAGGTCTTTTGGGAGCTTCTCAGGCCCTATCTATTTCTGAGATTCCCTGGTCAGGACCAATTGGAGGTTTAAGGATTGGCAGAATAGAGGGTAAGTTTATCCTAAATCCGGTCTATGAACAAAGAGAGGAATCTGATTTAGATTTAGTTTTAGCTGGAGTTAAGAAAAATGACCAAATCTTAATTAATATGATTGAAGCTGAAGCAGAGGAAATACCAGAGGAAATAATTTTAAAAGCTGTTCAGTTTGCTAAACCTGAAATAAAAAAAATTATTGATTTCCAAGAAGAAATCTTAAAAAAAATTGGAAAAGAAAAAATTCCAATTGAAGCTCCTCCTAGAGATTTGGAGCTAGAAAAGGAAATTGAGGAATTCTTAGGAGATAGATTAGAAAAAGCTCTTTATAGAAATGATAAATTGGATCGAATGGAAGAAGTAAATAATTTAAAAGAAGAGTTAGCCTATTTTGTTGAGGGGAAATATCCAGGAATGGGAAAGACCAAATATGCCAAGAATTTTTTTGAAAAAAAAATAAAAAAAATAGTTCATGAAAATATTTTAAAAGCAGGAATGAGACCAGATGGGAGAGGTTTGGATGAACTCAGGGAAATCCATTGTGAAGTTGGGCTTTTACCCAGAACTCATGGTTCAGGTCTTTTCTGTCGAGGCCAAACCAAGACCCTTTCTATTTTAACTTTAGGGGCACCAGAAGATGTCAGGCTTTTGGAAGGAATGGAGATTATGGGTAAAAAGAGATTTATGCACCATTATAATTTCCCTCCCTATTCCACTGGAGAAGTAAAACCAATTAAAGGTCCGGGAAGAAGAGAGATTGGACATGGAATGTTGGTAGAGAAAGCCCTCTTGCCTCTCATCCCTTCTTTTGATGAATTTCCCTATACCATGAGGGTAGTCTCAGAAATTCTTTCCAGTAATGGCTCAACATCAATGGCTTCTGTTTCTTCAGCCTCTTTAGCCCTCATGGATGCAGGAGTTAAAATTAAAGCTCCAGCAGCTGGAATTGCCATTGGATTGATGCAAGATCAAGAAGGCAATTATAAAACCTTAGTTGATATTCAGGGTCCGGAAGACCATCATGGAGATATGGATTTTAAAATAGCTGGAACTAGAATAGGAATAACGGCAATGCAAATGGATGTAAAGATTGAGGGGATAACTGAAGAGATTTTGAAAGAGGCTTTAAAGGAAGGCAAAAAATCGAGGCTAAAAATTTTAGATTTAATGGAGAAAGTAATAAAAGAACCGAGGTCTCAACTTTCTCCTTTTGCTCCCAGAATTTTAACTTTGCAGATCAATCCCGAAAAAATTAGAGAAGTAATTGGACCTGGGGGAAAAGTGATTAATGAAATTATTGAAGAAACCGGAGTAGCCATAGACATTCAACCCAGTGGCCTAATTTATATTACTTCAGAAAAGGAAGAGGCAGCTAAAAAAGCAGTGGCCTGGATAAAAAATATTACCAGAGAAGTTAAGGTGGGGGAGACTTTTCAAGGTAAGGTAGTCAGAATCTTAAATTTTGGAGCAATGGTCGAGATTCTTCCCGGAATCCAAGGTTTAATTCATATTTCCCAGCTAGCTCCCTATCGAGTAAAAAGAGTGGAAGATATAGTTAGAATTGGAGAAATAATCCCGGTAAAGGTAATCTCTATTGATGAACAAGGAAGAATAAATCTTTCTTTAAAGAAAACTAAATTTCAATTAAAAAAGAGGTTCTAAATTCATGCCTGAAGAGATTGAGGAGAAAAAAGAGTTCTTAAAAAGGGAAGAAATCAAGACGATGGCAAAAGATATTGCCAGGCTGAGGGAAGCCGAGGCTCAAAAAGAAAGAGAGAGAATAGCTGCTCTAAAAATTGAAGAAGAAAAGAAAGAGGAGAGGGAAAAGATAGAAAAAAAGAGGAAAGAGGAAGAGAAAAGGGAAATTGAGGAAGAAAGGAAAATAGTGAAGGAAATTCGAGAGAGGGCAAGGCGAAGAAAAAAAGAGAAAATTAAAGGCCTTCCCAGGCCTCTTTCTCCTTTTGAAAAAATCTTTATCCGAGTAATCTTAATTATCCTTCTTTTTTTAATTTTTGCCTTTCTCTTTACTCTTTGGTATTGGTATTTTAAACTGAGATAAAAATTATGGAAAAAGCTTTTTTAGAAAAACAAAAAAAGAAGCTAGAGAAAGAGAAGACTGTAATTGAGAACCAACTGAAAAGCTTTGCCAAAAGAGATGAAAAACTAAAGGAAGATTGGGATACTATTTTCCCAAAATGGAATGGAGAAGCCGGAGGAGCTTCATTAGAAAGAGCAGCTGATGAAGTTGAGGAATACAGCACCCTTTTGCCTATTGAATATGCCTTGGAAACTAGATTGAGAAATATCAATTTAGCCTTAGAAAAAATAAAAAAGGGAAGATATGGAAAATGCGAGAGATGCGGGAAACCCATTCCAAAAAAGAGATTAAAAGTCTCTCCTGAGGCCAGATTTTGCTTAAAATGCAAAAAATAGCTTATGTTAGCTAAAGTATTTTCAGCAGGAATTTTAGGCCTAGATGCCCAGATGGTTGAAATAGAAGTAGATGCCTCCTATGGATTGAAATATTTTGAAATTGTAGGCCTGCCAGATAAGGCAGTTGAAGAATCGAGAGAGAGGGTAGGGACAGCTATTGCCAGTTCCGGTTTTCAATCTCCTCATCACCAGCCCCTTCGGGTTTTGGTCTCTTTAGCTCCGGCTGATCTCAAAAAGGAAGGAGCATTATACGATTTGCCAATTGCCTTGGGATTCTTAGTAGCTTCAGACCAAATCAGATTCGATTCCTCAAATAAAATTTTTTTGGGAGAATTAGCCTTAGATGGAAGATTAAGACCAGTAAAAGGAGTTTTGCCAATCGTTTTAGCGGCTAAAGAAAAGAGCTATTCAGAAATTATTTTACCCAAAGCCAATGCTCCAGAAGCAGCTCTGGTTAAAGGAATAAAAGTAATTGGAGTAGAAAACTTAAAAGAAACTATTGATTATTTAGAAAAAAAGAAAGAAATATTTCCTTTTGAAGTAAAAATTGAAGATTTTTTAGAGAAAGCTGATTATCAAATTGATCTCGGTTATATTAAAGGCCAAGAATATGCCAAAAGAGCTTTAGAAATTGCTGCTGCCGGCTCCCATCATTTACTCCTTCAAGGACCACCAGGAGCAGGAAAGACAATTTTAGCCAAGGCCCTTCCTTCGATTTTGCCCCAACTTTCTTTTGAGGAATCTTTAGAGGTGACCAAAATTTATAGTGTGGCTGGATTATTATCAAAAAATAAACCTTTAATCAATTTGAGGCCTTTTCGCTCTCCCCACCATACTTGTTCCGAAGCGGCTCTGATTGGAGGAGGAAATCCTCCCCGACCAGGGGAAATCACCTTAGCTCACCGGGGAGTTTTATTTTTAGATGAATTCCCGGAATTTCATCGAGATGTCTTAGAAAGTCTTAGGCAACCAATTGAAGAAGGAAAAATTACCATTTCAAGGGCTAAGCATTCCCTTTCTCTTCCAGCCAGGTTTACTCTGGTAGCTGCCACCAATCCTTGTCCTTGTGGTTACTATGGCCATCCGGAAAAGGAATGCCAATGTACTAACTCTCAAATTCGAATGTATAAAAGAAAACTCTCCGGACCCCTAATGGATAGAATTGACCTTTTCATTGATGTTCCCCAAATAAAGTATGAAAAATTGATTGAACCTGATCAGGAAAATTGCTCAGCCAAAATCAGAAAAAGGGTAGAAAAAGCCCGCCAAATTCAGCGAGAGAGATTTAAATCAGATAAAACCAATTCAGAAATGGAAATTCCCCAGATTAAGAAATATTGTCAAATTGATTTAAATAGCCAAAATCTCTTAAGAAAGTATGTTGATTCGGGAAAACTTTCAGTGAGAGGGTACCACCGGGTTTTAAAAGTAGCCAGAACTATTGCTGACCTGGATGGCTCAGAAAATATCTCAGAAAAACATTTAAGTGAAGCTCTTTCTTATAGATTAAAAGAGGAATTTGTTTAGAAATTATTTAGTAAAAGGATTTTTAGCTCCTTGAACTCCAAAATGTAAATGGCAACCAGTTGACCTTCCAGCTCCTGGAGTTCCAGGTTTCCCTCCCATTAGAGCAATCCTTTCTCCTTGAGAAACTGACTGGCCTGGACTAACAAAAATGGTCTGTAAATGAGCATAAAGGGTCACTACTCCATTGGGATGTAAAATGGTCAGATAGTTTCCCAATCCTCCATTCCATCCATACTTAACTCTTAAGATTTTTCCTCCGGCAGCAGAATAAATTGACTCTCCACATCGGCCATGGCTGAGATCAACAGCATTGTACCAGTGGAGACCTTGGGTAATTCGGCAGGGAGGAGAGATGGGACAGATAAAATAATTAGAGGCTATTGGGGCTAATGAAGGAAAATAATTAACTGGCTGAGAAGGTTTTACCCCATTAGGAATAATTAAAATATCGCCAGCGAAAATTTCCCCTTCTTCGGAAAGGTTATTAAAGGCAATGATTTCTTCTATTTTTCCTTTATAAATTTTGGCAATTTGGCTAATGGTCTCTCCTGGTTTAACATGGTGAATCACCCCGGAAACTGGTAAAATGATCAGTTTTTGACCTGGTTTAATGATTGAGTTTTTATTTAAATTATTAGCCCAAAGCAAAGTATTGAGAGAAATATCAAAGCGCTTAGCAATTGACCAGAGATTGTCTCCTGATTGAGCAATATATTCAGTAATTTCTTTTTTAATTTCTGGTTCACTTTCACCCAAGATTGCTCCCAAAACCTGGGGAATAACCATTACTGGAGGAACAGAGGCAATAAGACTGTTTTCTTGAATTAAATTCAAGTCAGGGGATTCCAATTGAGATTCCCTTGGTTCAATAAATGAATTTTTTTGAAAATTTTCCAATCCAGCAGAAAAATAAAAATCCTTTTGATTAAAGGAGGGGTTGAAAATTATTAACCAAAATAAAATGTTTGAAATTATTCCCAAATAAAAGAGGGGATTTCTTGAAAATCTCTTAAAATTTTTTTTGCCTTTCTCAAATTTCTTTTTCAATCTCAAAGATATTTTAAAAAGTCTATCCATATTCTTCTTTTTAATTTAGCCCCTTTTCTCAAAAAGTCAAGATTCATTTTCCACAAAGACATGGATTTAACTTCTAAAAAAGTTATTAAACACTTACTTCAAAAGCATGAAATTCAGCCTTTAAAGAAATTTGGTCAGAATTTTTTAATTTCAAAATCGGTACTTAAAAAAATCATTAAAGCAGCTGATCTCAATTCAGATGATATTGTTTTAGAAATTGGTCCTGGAATTGGAACCCTGACCATTGAATTAGCTAAAGAAGTAAAAAAAGTCATTGCCATAGAAAAAGATGAAAAAATGATTGAGATTTTAAAAGAAACCCTCAGAAATTTAAAAAATGTAGAAATTATTAAAGGCGATATTCTAAAAATGAAAAATTTAAAGTTAAGAACTGGAAAATCTTATAAGGTAGTGGCTAATCTCCCTTATTACATTGTTGCTTCGACAATCCGCAAATTTCTTGAGATAAATAACCAACCTCAGGTATTAGTACTGATGGTTCAAAAAGAAGTGGGACAAAGAATTTGTGCCAAACCTCCAAAAATGAATTTATTGGCAGTTTCAGTTCAGTTTTATGCCCAAACAAAAATTATCTCCTTTGTCTCCAAAAAATCTTTTTGGCCAAAACCAAAAGTAGATGGAGCAATAATTAAAATAACTCCCAAATTCCAAAAAATCAACGATCGTCGATTTTTTGTAAAATTTTTAAAAATAGTTAAGGCTGGTTTTTCCCAGCCGAGAAAACAGCTAATCAATAATTTCTCTCAAAAATTAAAAATTGATAAAGAAAAGGTTAGAAACTGGCTTTTGAAAAACGAAATCCAACCTACTCAAAGAGCTGAAAATTTAAGTATTGAAGACTGGCTAAAATTAACAGAGGATTTTAAGATTTAATAATAAAATAGACCTCGATGTTAGGGAGAAAAAATGAGAAAAATTTGGCATCTAAAAAGAGAAAATTAATTTTAATTTTAATTTTCAGTTTAATATTTTTAGATTTAATCCTTCATTTACTAAATCTAAATTTCCCCCAAGAATTAGTTTTTGACGAAATATATTTTTTTAACTTCATAAAAAGTTATTTCACTGGAGAATATTTTTTTGACATCCATCCACCTCTTGGAAAATTAAGTATCGCTGGAATAGCTGCCTTGCTTAGATTTGGATTTGATCAAGAAAATTTATTTCTGTTAAGGTCTCTCCCGGCTTTATTTGGAATCCTTCTTATTCCCTTGTCTTTTTTATTGACAAAAAAAATAACCAATTCCTTAAGAGCTGCTTTTTTAGCTGGAATTTTCATTCTCTTTGAAAATGCTCTTTTAATTCAATCTCGTTTTGTTCTTTTAAGCAGCCAGTTGATTTTTTTTAATATTTTAACTCTTTATTCTTTTTTATCTTTTAGAGAAGCGGAAAATAAAAGAAAAAAAATAGCCTGGTTAATTTTTAGTGGGATTTTTGCAGGAGTGGCTTTAAGTATTAAATGGACAGGAGTGAGTTCTTTCGGAATAATTTCTTTTTTTCTTTTTACAGATTGGTTAAAAGAAAGAGAAAGGTTCGAATTTAATAATATTTTATCACTTTCGAAAAAAATTTTTTTGATTTTATTAATCGCTTTCACTATTTATATTACCAGTTTTTATTTCCACTTCTATTTTCTTAATAAGCCGGGGCCAGGGAATGCCTTTATGAAGAAGGGATTTAAAATAGGATTAGAAAATCCAGTTCTTTTTTTAGATAAATTTATAAGTCTTAATCAAATAATGTTTAAAGAGAATTTAGGAATCAAAGCAAACCATCCCTATTCTAGTCATTGGTATGAATGGCCTTTAATGAGAAAAACTATTTATTACTGGCAGGGTAGAAAAGGCGATATTTACTTAAAAGGTAATCCGATCATCTGGATAGGAAGTACTTTAGCAGTGATTTCTTTAATCACCTTAAGGATAATAAAAAAGAGATTTCCTTTTTCTAAAGCTGATTTTTTATTAGTAAGTTATTTTGCTAACTGGTTACCTTTTTCCTTAATAAAAAGGCCTTTATTTCTATATCATTATTTTACAGCTTTAATTATTGCGGTGATTATTTTGGCCATTCTTTTAGATAAATACTTGCCAAAGTATAAAGAAAAGGAAATTAATTTTAGATATTATTTGAGAAAAGAATACTTAACAATTTTTGTCATCTTAATTGTTATTTTAGGATTTATTTTAAATCTTCCCACTTGTTTATTTTAAAAAGAGGAAATAATAAAGGCCGTTTCCTTTTGATCCCATTAAATATTGTGATAAAATTTATAACAGAGCGAAATAAAATTATGGGAAAGAGAGAAATTTTAATTATTATTAGTTTAAGTATTCTAATTTTGGGAGGAATTTTTGGAGCTAATAGAGAGGTTTTAGCTGCAGGGTGTGATACTATTTCCGGATGTGGGGGAAGACCTGGTTGTACGGGATTAATTTGGGGTTGCTGCGGGAAAAATAATGGAGGTGAAAATGCTTATTGCGAACTCTGGGAAGCTCCATATACAGAATGTCACACTGGATGGGGAGATAAGTGTGAATGTAGATGTAGAGATGATTGTTGTGCCAGCTGGGGTGGAAGTGGTTATCACTGCGATGCTTCCGGAAATTGTGTTGCCCCTTCTCCACCTTCGCCTCCACCAAGTCCATCACCGAGTCCGTCACCAAGTCCATCACCGAGTCCATCACCAAGTCCATCACCAAGTCCGTCACCAAGCCCTTCGCCAAGTCCATCACCAAGTCCATCACCGAGTCCATCGCCAACTCCAACTATTGAATGTGGCCCTACAGCAGCTCCAACTGCTGATTGTAATAAAAATTGTGATTTGTGTTTTAGCCCAACAGCTTGTAAAGCTAGTAAATTAAATAAAGCTGGCAAAGAAAATTGTGAATGGGATGAAACAGTAGGTAAATGTTGTCGGGGCTTAGAAGTGAAATGGCCAACATCTCCAGGTGGAACCTCCTTAACTGGTTGTAGTGATTTCCCAACCATGATTAAATATTTTTATGAATGGGGAATTAGTTTAGGAGGTTTGGCAGCTTTTATTATTTTAGTTATTGCTGGATTTCAATATTTAACTTCAATTGGCAGTCCGGAGGCAATGACTGAAGCAAAAAGGAAAATTGGCTCAACTTTTTTAGGCTTAGTTTTATTGTTAAGTGCTTGGTTAATCTTAAATAAAATCAATCCTGAAACAACTATCTTAAGGGTACCAGGAAGAGAAGCAGCAATTGAATTTGAAACGCCAACTGAGGTTGAATTAATAACTGAATATAAGCTTGAAAAAGGTGGACAACTCCTTGACTGTTCCCCTGAAAATCCAGTTAGCCTAGCTGAAGGGGAAGAAGTAGTATTAAAAGTAACTATTACCAATAATACTGGTGTTTTCAGTGAATTTAGAGTATATCTATTTGAGCAGCCTTATACTAAAAAAGAGAATGGTGAAGAAGAGTATGGTGAAGAAAAAGAGATAGACCATGAACCAGATACCTATTGGAAAAATCTCAATCCTGGAGAAAGCTTAACTAAGCGGGTGGGTACCGATTGGAAGTGGGGAGCAATGCCTAAGCGCGATCTTTGTCTCCGAATCGAGGCCAGAGAACAAAAATACAAAGATAGACCAAGCGACACTGAATACTGTTTAGTCACCCTAGAAAGAACATCAGAATGATAATTATTCCTGAGTTAAATTAAAATAAACACTTAATGACCAAAATGGCAAAACTCCAAGATAGGGAATTATTTCACCAAAAAAGGGGGTTAAAAATTTATTCCATCTTCCGGTAAAAATTCTTCTCAGAAAACTTCCTCTCCTAGTTGGAATTTTACCCCTTCTAAAAAATAGCCAAGTACCAATAAAAATAAAGCCAATAATATCAAGAAGGCCAAAATCATCCAAGCCAAAAAGTAAAAGGATTATTGAAATTAAATCAATGCCAATGGCTAAAGGAAGGATCAAAAAAGTTTCAGCACTAAATGGAGGAAATTTTATCATCTCTCTATTTTAACATTAAAAATTAATGAAAAGAAATTTTAAAAAATTTTTTTTAGCTTTAATTCTTTTAGGAATCCTTTTGCCCTTTTATTCTGTCCAGGCCGGTTGGCTTACAGATAGAGTAGTTGATATCCTTAAGACCTTTGCTGCTTTTATTATTGAAGTACTTGCTAAATTATTAGACCTTGCTTATGGAATTTTAAATTGGGTAATCAGTCCAGATTTCTTAGGAGTGAGTATGACTGGACCTGACAATCCCATAGTTACTTCTGGTTGGAGAACTATTAGAAACTTAGCCTATCTTATTTTAATTTTAGCTACTATCATTATAATATTTGGAATCATTTTAGGGATTAGAGAATACGAGGCTAAAAAAACCTTGCCAGTTTTAATAATTATTGCTCTTTTAATTAACTTTACTCCAGTAATTTGTGGTGTTTTTATTGATTTTTCAAATGTTTTGATGAAATATTTTTTATCTGGAGGATTAGCCGGAGGTTTTAGCCAAGCAGTAAAGGATGGATTTGAAAAGGCTAGAGGTTTTGATGAACCTTTATCCATAATCGTCAATGCCTTAGCTTTTATTATTTTTGGTATCATTGGAATAGTTGTTTTCCTTCTTTATGCTCTTTTATTTGCCATGAGATATGTTGCCTTATGGATTTTGATTATTTTTTCACCTATTGCTTTTATCAGCAGAGTCTTCCCTCCTTCTGACCGTATTAAAAAATTCTTTCCCAGTATCTTTCACTGGGATGAATGGTGGAATCGATTTATCCAATGGTGTATTATTGGAATATTCGGTGCCTTTTTCATTTATTTAGCTAACAATTTAATGGTTAAGTGGATAACAGAACTTTCTCCCAAAAAATATAGTCCTATTGGTGGCCTTTATGCTTATTTTTTTCCCATCATTCTCCTTTTGATCGGCTTTTTCACCACTTTAACTACTGCCCAGTCTGTAGCTCAAGAAGCCATTTCCAGAGCAAAACAAATAGCAGGATGGACAGGGAAAGTAGTAAAACCATTAAGAAAAACTGCTCCGATTAGAGGAATAGAGGAAAGAGCAAGAAAAATTGGAGAAAGAATTAGAGAAGCACCTATTATTGGCGGTACAGCCAGAATGAGGGCTGAAGCCGAAGCAAGACATCGAGAAGCAAGAGAAAAAAGAATAGAAGGTATAAAAAGCAGATTGGCAACAATGTCTCCAGAAACTGCTGAGATGTTTGCCAAAACTCCTGAAGAAAGAGCTGCTCTATTTAAATTAAAAGCTGAAAGAGGGAAATTAGAAGATAAAGATATTATAGGAAAAAGAAAAACTCTCACCGGAAAAGAAATAAAAAATATTGACTATATTAAACCTTATCTCGCTCCAAAAGATTTAGAAGAAGCAGCAAAGAGAAGACCAGACTTAATTCCTGAACTACAAAAAGAAAAATATGATACCCAAGTGGGGATTAATATAGCTAAAGGATTATCTCCTAAGGTTGCTAAAGAAAAAGCTAGGGCTACATTGATTAACGAAACAGTTAAGAAGATGTTTCCTTTAGATTTCCGGAGGACTGTTCAGGCAGGAGCGTTAAAGAATTTTGAGGTAGCCAAATCAATGAGTGTTGAGCAAATGAGAGAAATTGGAAGAAGAGGAAGTGATGCACAAAAAATGGCCCTTCAAGATATGTTAGCAGCTAATATGAGAGAGTTTAACAATGCAATAGCAAGAGCGACGGGTCCTGAGAAAGCGAGACTAGAAGAATTAAAAAGGACAATAAAGTCTTTCTAACTTTAAATCGCTATGAAAAATTTTGGGCAAAGTAAAAATTCAAGTATAATTTCTTTAGAAAATGCAATTGATGTTATTACGGAACTAATAAAAAAGTATGGCTTAGAGGAAATTGAGAAAAGAAAGGAAGAAGAAATAGGTTGGGCAAAAAGTCTTGAGGAAAAAAGAAGAATATTTAAAGATTTACCAACTTGTCAAATATCAAAAATCGTTAGAGAATTAGCTAAAAAGGAAATTTCGCCTACAAATCTTGCAATTGTTCTCCAACAACGTTTGAATATCTCTAAAGAAATAGCCGAGAAATTAGCTAAAGATTTAGAAAATAAGGTTCTTGTTTTATTTCAAAAAATTGTTCCAGAAAAAATTGAAAAGAAGGAACTAAAAAAAGAAGAATTTGGAGAAATAAAATCTTCTATTCCTCCAAAAAGAGACATTTATAGAGAACCAATTGAATAAAAAAAGGGGGTAGAAAACTACCCCATTTCTCTTCTTTTTTTATATTCCTCAAGCCACTTTTCATCACTTATTTCTTCTGATGTGCTTTTCTCTTCCCCTGTTTTTCCTTTCCCTGGAGATCCTTTCTGCCATCTCTGATCAGCCAGATGGCTACCCAATCCAAATTGATAACCCATCTCTACAATTCCTCCTCGATCACCACCTTTATATTGTATCACTGTTGGTTCTTTTCCTTTAGCTAGCATTGCTGCCACATCTCTGTCCACTCCTTCATAACCTGCAAGTTCTCTTTTTATTGCTTGCGCTTTTCTCTCTCCTATTTTAATATCTACTTCGCTGGCATATTTTTCCTGTCTTTTTTTCGTCACTTCTGGGCTATAGTCAAAATCTTCCACTGTAAATCCATGAAATTTCACTTCCATTTCGTTTAAAGCGTTGATAAATCCAGTATTCCCCTCGTTTATTAATGCTTTTTTTTCCTCTTCTTCTTTCTTTTCCTCTTCTTCTTTCTTTTCCCAC
>JASEJS010000075.1 GCA_030016765.1 Patescibacteria group bacterium | reverse complement strand
CCTTTATCGAAATGAATTGAGGCTATATAAGAATTTCTTTCAGCCAGTGATAAAACTGGTTTCAAAAGAAAGAATAGGAGGGAGAATCCATCGCCAATATGATTTCCCTAAAATTCCATATCAGAGGGTTTTGGAATCAAAAGAAGCCTCAAAAGAAGAAAAGGAGAAGTTGAAGAAAATCTATGAATCTTTAAATCCGGCTGAACTCAAAAGAGCTATTGATAAAAAGTTAGATTTGCTTTACCAGGCTTACAAAGAAAAACAGAAAAGCCAAAAAGGTCGAACCTCTGAGAAAATTGAAACCAATTTTGGTTACTTCTAATATCCGAGAATCGAAACTCATTCGGTTACCTAGTTAAATCCATTGACACGGATCCCGAATTGGGTATGAGATTTCTAAATAGCCTTGACATTACCTACTTAAATTGCTTGATACGAAAGTTGTAAAGAGTTTTAATAATTAGAAATTAGGCTAAAAACTGAAAAATAATACTCTAAAAAATTGGCATTCTAGGACGCCAAGTTAACGCAACCTTTAAACAAACTCGTCATTCCGGAATGTTGAGTGAATGTCCACTTTAATAAAACTTGTCATTCGGGAATGACAACTAAAATGACAACTTTTTGATTCTCGCCAAAGGCGAGAATTTTATTAATTTCACCTTTTTTTAACCTTTTTTTGAATACCCCGAAGCAGGGATTTACGAATAAATTTCGCTACGGGGGTAGGTAAAATAAGGGCGAGGTGGTAAACTCCAGCGAGCGACCGAGTCCATCAAAAGAGATAGATCTTTTTTCTTGCTTTGATGATTAAATTTGGTAAAATGATAGAGGAAGTTTGAAATCGTTTAATGCTTCGGCTAATATGGAAGAAAAATTAAAAAATTTGGCTCTAAAACTTTTTGATATCGGCGCAATAAAGTTTGGTTCTTTTAAATGGAAACTTCATGAAAAATTTCCCCAGGCTCCTCTTTCTCCTATTTACATTAATCTAAGAATCCTGAGATCTTATCCCAAAATTATTGGAGAAGTGGTTGATGTTTTTGATGAACTTATTAAACAGAAAAATTTAAAATTTGACCTCTTGTCTGACATCCCCTATGCCTCTACTCCCATTGTTTCTATTTTGATGTTCAAAATTGGAGTGCCAATGATTACTCCCAGAAAAGAGGAAAAAGCGAGGGGAATTCCAACCAAAATTGAAGGCGTTTTTAAGCCAGGTCAAACTGTTCTTTTAATTGATGATGTCTTGAGTTTTGCCGATTCCAAACTGGAGATTGTCCATCTTTACCGGGAAAAGAAATTGATCTTAAAAGATATCTTGGTCTTGGTTGCCTATGATTTAGGAGGTAAAGAGAGATTAAAAAAAGAAAATCTTCAAATTCATTCTGTCTATGAAATAAATGATTTCCTCTCAATTTATTTGAAAGCCGGTAAAATTTCTGAAGAAAAATTTAAGGAAATTTTAGCCAATTTAGCCAATATAAAAAATTATCTCCAAAGAGTAGGGATTTGACAAGACTTTCTGAAAAATTCTCTTCATTAGCAAAGCCTGAAGGTGAGATACTTTTTGGTTTATCCTCTTACAGATTTCAGCTATAGCGAAATAATGTAAGAGGCTTGGGGTTAACAAAACCCAATTGAATTCCATTTTCAACATCATAAGGTGAATGTACCTCTCGAGTAAAGAGGGTTTGTTTTTAGATGAAAATTATGTTAGAATGAAAATATGCCCAGTAATACAACCCCGTATAACAATGCTTCGCATTGTATACGGGGCTCCGCTCACTATGTTCGCTACGCTTCCTTAAACAAAGAAGCGAAGCCCCGTAGAGCTCTCCTAGAGATTCTGCGGGGCAAAGCCCAGTAGTGAACCGGAGGTTCTACTACTGGGTTGATATACTGGGTATGGAAAAAATTGATTTGAGATTATTAAAGACTCGGGCAGAAAAAGAAATTGAAAAAAGCAGAAGTTTAAAGGAACTGGATGGGATTTTCAAAAAATATCTGGGTAAAAAAGGAGAAATTACCCAACTCTTTAAGAGCTTAAAAAAACTACCTGAAGAAAAAAGGGCAAAAATCGGAAGGGAAGTTAATGAGTTAAAAAATTTTTTGAAAATAAGGTTTGATCAAAAGGTAGAAGAAATTAAGGAAAAAATAAAAAGGGAAACCGAGGAAAAAGAGTGGATTGATATTACCCTGCCCGGGAAGAAACCTGTTTTAGGCCATTTGCATCCTTTAACCTTAGTGAAAAGAAAAATTGAAGAGATTTTTCAGGTTATGGGTTTTAAAATAGTAGAGGGCCCAGAAATTGAAACTGAATGGTACAATTTCGATGCCTTAAATATTCCTAAAGAGCATCCAGCCAGGGATTTCTGGGACACTCTTTATTTAAAAAATTCAAAGTTATTATTAAGAACCCATACCAGTCCAGTTCAGATTAGATTTATGGAGAAAAATCAGCCACCTTTAAGGATCATTGTTCCAGGAAGAGTTTTTCGTCATGAAGCCACTGATGCTAGTCATGAGATCAATTTCTATCAACTTGAGGGATTGATGGTGGGAAAGGATATCTCAGCAGCCAATTTCCGGGCCATTATTGAAGAATTCTTCAAAAGATTTTTCCAAAAGAATATAAAAATTAGATTGAGACCAAGTTATTTTCCTTTTACTGAGCCATCTTTTGAAGTTGATATTTCTTGTCTTGTTTGTCAAGGCAAGGGTTGCCCAGCCTGTGCTCATTCTGGTTGGGTGGAAATGATGGGGGCAGGAATGGTTCATCCAAATGTTTTTAAAAATTCTGGTCTAAATCCGAAATTTTGGCAGGGATTTGCTTTTGGCTTAGGGCTTGATCGATTGGTGATGATGAAATATAAGATTTCTGATATCAGATTGTTTTACTCTGGGGATTTGAGATTTTTAAATCAGTTTTAAGTTTGTCAGTTTTTAAGTTTATAAGTTTATGG
>JASEJS010000074.1 GCA_030016765.1 Patescibacteria group bacterium | reverse complement strand
GAGCTAAGCTCCTTTTGGTTATTGGAATGAAAACTGGCCGCTGGCCAGAATGCCATATTCCTGATTGGCTTTTAAATCAAAAATCAAAAATCAAAAATCAAAAATTGTTAGAGTATATTGAGAAATTAGTAAATAGATATAAAAATTCAAAAGCAATTTGGGCCTGGCAGATAGAGAATGAACCGTTCTTTCCTTTTGGAGAATGTCCAAAAATCTCAAAAAGCTTTTTGAAAAAAGAAATAGATTTGGTAAAATCAATTGATGAGAGACCAGTAATTATCTCAGATAGTGGCGAATTTTCTTTTTGGATTACTGCAGCTAAATTAGGAGATATAGTGGGAACCACTTTACATCGAAGGGTTTGGGTAAAGGAATTAAAAATTTATTTAACTCATTATTGGTTTAGACCCATTTATTATTGGCGAAAAGCCCAGATTATTAAAAAACTGTTTAATAAAAAAGTAATCTGTGTTGAACTTCAGGCAGAACCTTGGGGACCAAAACTACTTTATGATCTGCCAATTGAAGAACAAGAAAAAACCATGAATTTAAAGATATTCAAAGAGAATATTGAGTTTGCCAAAAAAACTGGATTGGATCAATTTTATCTTTGGGGAGCTGAATGGTGGTATTGGTTGAAAGAGAAACAAAATAAACCTGAATTTTGGCGAGAAGCCAAAAAACTTTTTCAAAATAATTCTTAATTAATTTGCCATGGCAAATTAATGAAGAAATATGTTGTCGATAATTATTCCAACTTTAAATGAAGAAAAATATCTTCCCTTGTTGCTGGAAGAAATCAAAAAACAGAATTTTAAAGATTTGGAAGTAATTGTGGCTGATGGGGGTTCGGAAGATAAAACAGTAGAGATTGCCAAAAGCTTTGGATGTAAAATTGTTTCTGGGGGGTCACCAGCTAAAGGAAGAAATGAAGGAGCAAGAATTGCTGGAGGAGATATATTTTTATTTATGGATGCCGACAATATTTCTTTGCCAGAAAACTTTTTAAAAGGATTAACAGAAGAATTTAAAAGGAGAAATTTAGATTTAGCTTCTTTTACCATTTATCCCAATGGAAATGGACTGGACAAGATTATCTATAAACTATATAATTTTTGGGTAAAATCAGTCCAAAAGTTCTCAGCCTATGCCACAAATTCAGTCTTAGTGAAAAGAGAAATATTTGAGAAAGCCGGTGGCTTTGATGAAGAAATAAAAATTGGCGAGGATCACGAATTTGCTAAAAAGGCTTCAAAAATTGGTAAATTCGGTTTTATAAAAACTGAACCAGTTTTAACTTCAATTAGGAGATTTGAAAGAGATGGAAGATTAAAAACCTATTTAAAATATTTTTTTGCCTGGCTTCATATGTCAATTTTAGGCCCGATTAAATCGGATATTTTCAAATATAGATTTAATAATTCTAAAAAGAAAAATAATAATTTATGAATGGCAAAAATTCAAATATCCTTTTTGATAGAGAGGCATGGAAGTCAGTGATTTTCGCTATTTTAATAGTAGTTTTAGTTGGAGGAATTTTGTCTTGGCAATATAAGCTGATAGAAAAGAAATCAGAAGAAAAAATTTCTTCCATTAAGCAAACAATAGAACAAAATTTGGCCCAAAATGTATTGGATAAATTTATGGAAGCTAGAATTGAGAAAAATGAAAATCAGGCGATTCATTACCTTACTGAAAGGGCCATGGAACAAAAAATTA
This sequence comes from Patescibacteria group bacterium, assembly GCA_030016765.1. GTDB lineage: Bacteria > Patescibacteriota > Minisyncoccia > Minisyncoccales > JASEJS01 > JASEJS01. The sequence goes on along the minus strand of JASEJS010000074.1, from coordinate 1,270 downwards.
AAGGTGAGTTTGAGTTAATTAATGATCTCCAGAGTTATGAAATCTTAAAAACTGAAAAATTAGAGAAAAATAAGTTCAGGTTTACAGTTAAAATATATGAAGAAAGTGGTTGGTTAGTGGAGATAATTATTTTAAACAAAATCCTTGATAGATATTATATTGATTCAGTTCAAATAGCTGGCTAGAGAGTTAAATTAGCTAATATTTTTCAAATCTTGACAAATATTTTCTAGATTTTAAAATAAAAATAAAAAGGAGGTGAGGCACCTTGAAAAAGTGGCAGATTGGACTGATGGTAATCGGAATTGTAATAGGGATATTACTGGCCTCTAGTTTATGGAGTAAAGAGCAATTTGAGACCACCGAGCCCACCGAAAAGCAGATAAATGAGCTCGAAAAAGTGTTCTATGCTATTAAGAAATTCGAATATGAACCAGAAATCTACAATGTACCACTTACTTCTGGAAAATGTTATTCTCTCTGTAAACAGGTTCTGGGAACAGAAGAGATGACCATTGAAATAGCTACTGACTATTACCAGTATCCCTCAGAAACCATTGAGAAAGAAGCTGGAGACTGTGAAGACTTTTCAATTTTAATAGTCAGTGCTGCCAAACATTTAGGAATTCCAGCCAGAGTAGTGGAAGGAGTAATAAAAGTAGATAATGAAGTCAAACCAAAATCTGTGAGACACACTTGGTCTGAAGTTTATTACAATGGGAAATGGAGACCTCTCGATCCTAATCCAGCAGGCAAAACAAGTTTTAAAGAGTTTCTTAGTGGATCGACCGAAGATGTAATCGCTGAAGAAATAATTTGTAAATACGATGACTTAATTCTCTCTGGGAATTGGGATCAAAGAGAAAGATTCAATTGGTTATCTCGGAGCTTAAAAGAAGATTATCAAAAATCGCTTAGAGCAAACACAAATCTCTCTGAGCAAAAAATTGAAGAGATTGCGACTGCCTGTGCTAAAGAGGCTTTTCAAATAGCTATTGAACACTCCCGAGTACCTGATGATCCCCGGAGTTATATTCAACCAGACAATCCTCGATTGAAAGAGTGGGTGGATATTTTAACTTCAGCTTAGTCCTTAAACTATTTTACAATCCCCAAATTAGAACGTCTCATAATGAGACGTTATTTTTATTAATAATTTAGGAACAATTTAAATACACCAAAATTTAAAATTGAAGATCAGCCAAAACTACATCCCCTCTTGACAAGCTTGTCAAGATATGCTATATAATAGGTAGTTCTTTGGAAATAT
>JASEJS010000009.1 GCA_030016765.1 Patescibacteria group bacterium | reverse complement strand
GGCAGAGAATTCAGGAATTCTTCTCAAGATAGGTTCGAGCTAATTTAAGAATAGTCCACAAAAGGCCAATTAAAAGACCTTTTGTGGCCCCAACCAGATTTGAACTGGTGTTACGTGGCTGAGAACCACGTGTACTAAACCACTATACGATGGGGCCTCAATTATTGATTTATCATAAATTTAAATTTTGTAAACCCATTTAGAAATTTTACCCCGTTAGAAAGCCCCGCCCTTTCTAACGGGGTTTATAGTCAAAACTCATAATAGAAAATCTGGTAAACTAAAAGAATTAATTCATTTTTAAAAAAGAGAGAATCAAAAATTTCTAATGGGGTAAATAAAAAGTCAAGGAAAAACATTGACATTCGAATCCAGAATTTCCTTAGACGAATTTTAGCTCAATTTGTTACAATTATTCATTCTAATTATAAAAATTACACCATGGTGTAAAAATTATAATGATCAATGAATATTAAGTTGAGCTTTAATTTCCTCAACTATTTTTCCCATTTCCATTTCTTTTGAGCCATCCACTAAAATCAGATCTCCTTCTTTTATCTCATCCTGGAGTTTTAATTTACCTTCATCAATGGTATCAAATTGGAAAATTTTTTCAAAAGCCATACCTTTACTATAAGCTCCCTGAGCAATAAATTTTGCTCTGGAACCAAAAGTAAAAAGTAAATCAGCACCTTCAGCCACCTTCTCTCCTATAGCTTCGTGGGCCTCAATAGTGTATTTTCCAATCCCAATTATATCTCCTAATACGGCAATCTTTCTTTTAAATCCTCTGAGCTCTTTTAAAATTCCGAGGGCTTCTACCATCGAAAATACAGTGGCAGATTCTGAATCGTCTAAAATCCAAGAATTTTTAATTCCCTCAATTAATTTCATTTTACCAGGCAGACTCTGATAATTTTTTAAAGCCTGAGAAATTTCAACCAAATTCAAATCAAGGACCATTCCAACGGCAGCTGCTGCTAAAGCTGAGTAAATTTGCTCTTTGCCAAAAATTTTCTCTAACCAAACTGGAACAATATTTCCTTTATAATTTATTTTAAAATTTGTTCCATTATTTAGTTTAACATCAGTAGCTCTAAGATTTGCTCCCTCTCCAAAGCCAAAAGTTAATTCATTTAAATTGGTAATATCTTTTATTTCTCTTACCGTTTCATCATCGAAATTTAAAATTAAATATCCATAAGGTGGTAAGGCTTTAGCTAATTTCCGAATTCCTAAAGCCTTTTTTCTATCACCAGCAAAAAAATCCTTATCAAAAGGAATTTCACCAAAATGAGTAACTACTAAGATTGGTAATTTAGATTTTTCTACTAAAAATTCGAATTTTTTTATCTCCGAAGGTTCTGTTAAATCGGCTTGGGAAAGAAAAATTTCTCCATCAACTTTAAAATATTGTTTTAATGTCTGAGAAATAGCCTCAATAGTAGAAGTCCTTCCTTGACCAGTAACAACAATGATTTTAGGCCGTTTCCAAAAAAATAGAAATTTGTTTAAAAAATTATTCATAATTATCAACAATCCATTCTAAAATTTTTTTGGTATCAGAGCAACAATCCCTTGACCCCAAAACCAAAATTAGAATTGGTCTTTTTTCTTTCTTAAATTCAATTTCAAAAATTGAGAGTGAAGTTTCTTTAGTTGCCTTAGTTTTGCCTATTTTTCCACCAATAAAATTTTTTTCATTATAAAGACAATTAAAATTTTTTAGATCAGAAAAATTTTTTGAAATTAAATCAGGAAATATTTTTCCTTTACTAATATCTAAAATAAATTTTCTATTATAGTAAAGATATTTTGCTAAAATAAATAGGTCTTTAGCATTTGATAAATTTTTTGGATCTCCACCCCAACAGTCTTTAAATTCAGTGTTTCTCATCCCCAAATTTTTGGTTTTTTTATTCATTATTTCTACAAAATTTTCTTCTCCTAAAACTCTAGATAAGGATTTTGCTGCTTCATTTGAAGATTCCATTAAAAGGAGATAAAGCAAATCAAATGAATTATAAATTTGTCCGGGTATTAGACGAGGCTTTGAGGTGAATATTAAATCACTTTCTTTAATTTTTATTTCTTTCCATAAATTTATATATTCACAGACTACCAAGGCAGTCATCAATTTTGTAATAGAGCCAATAGGTACTATTTTTTCTGAATCTTTTTCTAAGAAAATAAAATTATTTTTTAAATCGGCGACTAAATACTCTTTGGCATCAATTTCTGGAATTTTTAATTGATAACTAAAATTATCTGGCCGAAAATCATCTTCGGTTATTAAAATCGGAGTTCCCACTTTAACTTTTTCAAAAATTTCTTTTGCGTCTTCAGTTGATAGTCTAATACATCCACCAGAAAACTCAGAGGAAACTGGCTTTCCATTAGAATAATAAGGCCAGCCGTGGATAAAAAAATTTCCTTGAAATTGAAGTGAATAGGGCATCCAAACCTGGCCCATTGAAGAAAAAGCTTTTTTCATTTTAGCTTCAATTTGATAAAACCCAGCTGGAGTTTCCCAAAAAGACCCTTCTTTTCCAATACTTAAAACCAGATAGCTTTTCTTTAAATTTCCTTGTTCAAAAAACTTCAAGTTTTTTTCCGAAAGATTAATTAGAAGAAAATCAATCTTTTCTTTAATCAATTCACTTTTTACTTCTTCAAAAAAATTATTTTCAATTAATGTGGGATAACTTCCGAATTGAAACTTTTCCAAGGGCATTTCTTTTTTCTTCAGGATCTCAGTAATTTTTTTAATTTTTTGTTGATAAATCTTATTTTCAGTTTCTGTTTTTTTATAAAAATAGCTTATTAAACCAAAACTTAGGCTAAAAAATATTAAAGTTACAAAAATAATTAAAAAAATTTTTTTCTTTTTATTCTCCATAGTCTGGGGGAATTTGATAATAATCGATAAGATATTTCATTAAATCTCGGGCAATTAAAGTAGTTGAAGTACCAGCTATTTTTGCTTTTGGATTATCAAGCTTCACCAAAACTAAAAATCTGGGATTGAAAGCTGGCAGCCAACCAACAAAAGTTTGCCAGGTTTTATTGGAATAGCCTAAAATATTTTCCCCAAAACTTGAAAATGGAATTTGAGAAGTTCCAGTTTTTCCAGCAATATAATAACCAGGAATTTTAGCTCTTTTTGCATAGCCTTTTTCCACAGAACTTACTAACATTGCTGTCAGTTGGGAGGCAGTTCTTTGAGAAATTATTTGTTTCTCCTTAAAATTTGGCGAAATCTTAATCTCTTTGCCATCTCTAATAATTTTCTCAATTAAATGAGGAGTTATTAATTTTCCCCCATTGGCAATAGCAGAAAGGGCCCTCACTATTTGAATGGGAGTCATTTCAATTCCCTGACCAAAAGAAGCAGTGGCGAAATTTATTTCATAGCCCTTTTTGAATTCTAAATTCTCAGAAAAAACTTCTCCAGCTAAATCAATTCCGGTTGGTTCAAAGATTCCAAATTTTTGAAGATATTCTAAAAAAAGATTGTGGTCCAATTTTTTCTCCACAAATACTGCCCCGGTATTTATTGAATTTTCCAAAACCTGAGTCATAGTCTGTTCTCCCCAGCTAATTTCATCATAATTATAAATAGTGTGATCTCCCACTTTTACAAATCCACAATCGACATAAGTAGTATAGGGAGTAATTTTCTCCTCTTCTAAAGCCGCAGCCATGGTGATTGGCTTGAAGATTGAGCCTGGCTCAAAAATTTTTTGAATGGCTCCATTTTGGAAAATTTCAATATTCTCTACTCTTGAATAGCAATTAGGATCAAAATTGGGAAAATTAGATAGGGCAAAAATTTTTCCTGAATTTGGGTCAATTACTATAATTTGGCCTCCTTCAATATCTAAATTTTCTTTAGCTTTCTTTAATAATTTTTCAGCCTGAAATTGAATATTGTAATCGAGAGTTAAAATAAGATCAGAGCCTCTTTGACTTGAATTAGAAAAACCATTAATTAAATATCCTCCTGGTCCCTTCTCTTTCGCCAAAAATCCTTCTTTACCTCGCAAAATTTCATCATAATATTCTTCTATTCCATACTGACCACGATTTTCAGCATTCAAAAATCCAATGGTTTGAGAAGCCAAACCTTCATAGGGATAATATCTGCCCTGCTCCACTTCTAAATAAATTCCAGGCAAATTTAATTTTTTTAATTCCTCCACTTCTTTTGAGGTTAATTTCTTTTTAATGAGCTCGTAATAACTGTCTTTTTTAATTTTTTCTAAAATAAAATTTTTATCTAGATCGAGAATTGAAGCTAATTTTTCAGCTACTTCTTCTTTCTGAGCAATTTCCTTTGGCGAAGAAAAAACCAGCTTCCAATTCTTATTAACAGCTAAAGGTTCTCCTCCCTTAAAAAAAATTTCTCCTCTTTCTCCTTGAGTTTGGACAAAAAATTTCTGCTGGCCCTGGGCTAAGGCTTGCCAATATTGATGATTCAGAATTTGAAGATAAATTAATCGACCAACAATAGCTCCTGAAAATAGAATTATCAGAATAAAAACTAAATTTATCCGCCAAGATTTCATAATTACCTCTGAAGGCGAGGTTTAGTTACAATTTGACTTTCCAAAACCCGAATATAATGAATTTGACCTGCTTTTTCAAAACCAAGCTCTTCAATTTGTTTTTCAATATTTTCTAGAGAATTCACTTGGGTTAAATTAATTTCCAAGGCTTCATTATTTTGATTAATCACCTTTATTCTTTTTTGATAATTTTGAATTTGATAACTCTCTGAAACTATTGAATTAATCTGAAAAATATAAAAAGAAAAAAGGGCTATTATTGAAATAATTGATAGAATCCAAAAGGATTTTAAATTAAATGGCCGAATTAAAGTTGGAGGCCGAAAAATTGAAAGACTCAAATTTAAACTCTGAACTTTCACCCCGTTAGAAATTTTTGACAAATTTTTCATAATTTGGAATCCCCGGAAATCCCTTTTTATTAAGGAATTTCTAACGGAGTTCATATTTTTAGAACTGCCCGCAATTTGGCTGAGCGAGAGCGGGGATTAATTTCAATCTCTTGCTTTGAAGGTCTAATTGGCTTTTTGGTTAAAATTGTAATTGAATTTTCTTTAAATTTTTCTTTCAAAAAATTTTTAACTATCCTGTCTTCTAAAGAATGGAAAGAAATTACTACCAATCTTCCTTTGGGATTTAAAATCTCTATAGCTTGAGGTAAAGCTTTTTTTAAATTGTTTAATTCATTATTAACTGCAATTCTTAAGGCCTGGAAAGTTTTGGTGGCAAAATGAATTCTTCGATGCCGATACCAACTGGGAACTGCTTTTTTAATAATTTTTACTAATTGCCAAGTAGTTTCAATTGATTTCAATTTCCGAGTCTCAACAATTGCTTTGGCAATACTTCTGGCAAATCTCTCTTCTCCATATTCTTTCAAAATTTTTTCAATTTCTTTTTCTGACCAGCAATTAACAATTTTCTTAGCAGTTAAAGGGTTTTTGAGATTGTATCTCATGTCCAAGGGTTCTCTTCTCAAAAAGCTGAATCCCCTTTTGCTTTCTTCCAAGTGCCAACTGGAAAGACCCAAATCAAATAAAATCCCATTTACTGATTTAAATTTCTCTCTTTCAACAGTCTCTTTTAAATTGACAAAAGAATCATTAACCAAAATTAATCTCTTTTTAATTTTTAATTTTTGATTTTTGATTTCGCTCGCCTTCAAATTCTCATACAATTGTGGATCTATTTCGATACCAAGAACTTTTCCATTAGGTTTATTTTTTTCTAATATGGCGAGCGCATGCCCTCCTTCTCCAATGGTACAATCAATAAAGTTCTCATTTGGTTTGGGATCAAGATATTTTAAGACCTCCCTTTGTAAAACAGGAATATGGATCATTTTAGATTCCTAATTGTTGAAGTCTTGAGGCCATATCCCCTATTTCTTTTTCAGTTTTTTGTTTATAATTTTTCCAATTTTCTTCATTCCAAATTTCTATTCGATTAGAAAGACCAAGGATAGCTACCTCCTTTTTTAAGGAAGCATAGTCCTTTAAATAATCGGGAATTAAAATCCGACCCAACTTATCTAACTGAACATCAACTGCCCCAGATAACATAATCCTGACAAAACCCCGAGCATCAATTTGGCCATTAGGCAAGCTTTCTAATTTCTTAGTTAATTTTTGCCATTCTGAAACTGGATAAACTACTAAACAATTATCTAATCCCCTGGTAATAATTGCTTTCTTACCCAGTTCTTTGCGAAATTTTGAAGGAATGGCCAATCTTTTCTTTTCATCAATTAAATATATGTATTCCCCTATAAACATATTGGTAATCCTAAAATTAGTCGCTCGCCCTCTCCCCCTCCAAAGGGTTCTCCCGAGCCCTCTCCATTATGGGAAGTCTTTTCTTATGGAATATTTAGCGTTTATTACTTTATCCACAGAAATGGGAATTTATCCCATAATTATCCACAATTTCCCATTTCATTTCCTTTATAATCACTTTAAAGAGAAAAGTCAACTTGATAAAAATTAAATTTATCCCCAACATATCCACAGTTTATTAAAAACGCACTGCTCAATGGCGGTGCGTTCATAAAAGTATCCAGTTTAACCTAATCAACACCCGAGGTTGGTTATTTGATCTTTAAACTAAATTTCTCTGGATCTATTTTCACTCTCTCTCCTCTTTTTAATTGGCCTGATAAAAGGGCATTGGCTAAAGCATTCTCTACCTTATCTTGAATGACCCTTCTCATCTCTCTGGCTCCAAAAACCGGAGAATAGCCCAGTTCAACAATTTTTTCTTTTAAAGGCAGAGTGATGATAAATTCAATATCTTTTTCTTTAAGATTTTTCTTCAATTTTTCTAAAAGTAGCTCAGCAATATCTAAAAGATTTTCTTTACTCAAAGCTCGGAAAACAATCACTCCATCGAACCGATTTATAAACTCTGGCCTAAAAATTCCTTTCTCAAATAGATAATCAAGGAGTTTTTGTTTAAGTTCTGACCATTCAATTTTTTCTTTTAAAGCTTTTAAAATTATTTGATAACCGGCATTGGAAGTGGCAATAATAATTGAATTTTTAAAATCAACTTTTCTGCCTAGGCCATCAGTTAAAAATCCCTCATCTAAAACCTGCAAAAACAAATTCAAAATATTGGGATGAGCTTTCTCAATTTCATCTAATAAAATCAAAGAAAAAGGATTTTCCCTGACCTGGGTAGTCAATAGCCCTTCTTCTCCTGGAGAACCAATCAATCTGGGAATGTCTTTTACATCTTGAAATTCTGACATATCTAATCTAATCATCCTTTTTTCTGAGCCAAAATAAATTTCAGCTAAAGCCTTTGAGGTCTCAGTTTTTCCAACTCCAGTAGGCCCCAAAAACAAAAAGCAACCCATCGGTCCCTTTCTAATTGTTATCTCTGCCCTAGCTCTTCTTAAAGCTGAAGAAATTTCCTTAACTGCCTCTTCTTGATTAATAATTCTTTTGTGGATTAAATTCTCTAAATTTAATAAAATTTCTCTTTCTTTGATTTCAATTTCTCCAACTGGAATTTGAACTTTTTCTGAAACAATTTTGGCTACATGTTTTGGCAAGACAATTTTCTCTTTAATTTGAGAAACATAAACCATTACTTCATCTAACAAATCCATTGCCTTTTCTGGAAAGGGAACAGCTGGTAAATATTTTGAACAATAATCAATAATGCTAGCTAAGGCTGGATAGGAAACAAATCTTTTGTATTTTGCCTCTAATTGAAGAGTCAAATTTTCCAAAAGCATTAAAGTTTCTCTTTCTGAAATTTCTGAAACCTCAATCTTTTCAAAAAGAGATAAAATGGAAGGGTTTTGCTCAAGATTTTTGTGAAGGCCTTCAAAAGTGGTTATGGCTACTATCTGAAACTGAGGCAAATATAAATAAGAACCTAAAACTCCAGAGATATCAATTATTCCCGGTCTCAACATCTCTCCAACAAAATTGTGGAATTCATCAATCACTAAAATGATATTTCCAGCTGAAACTGTTTCTCGAAAGATGGTATCTAAAACAGCTTCAACTTCTTCAAGACCCTTAGTTTGAGTTATTAAAAAGGGCAAATCCAATTGAACCACTCTTTTGTAATTCACCTCTGGCAAGCTTTCACCCAAAACAGATTTCACTGCCAAAGCCTCAATCATACTTTTTCTACCGCTTCCTGGTTCCCCCACTATTAAGACATTATTAATTTCTCGACGAGCTAAAATTCTTTCCATAGCTTCAATTTCTTTTTGATGCCCAATTACTTCTGGAAATCCCTTTTTTCTAACCATTTCTGATAAATCGATGGAAAATTTATCTAAAGTAATGGTATAGCCAGCTGCCCATTGTTTAGCTAAACTTCCTCTTTTAATTAAATTTTTCCATTCCCAGAATTTTTTTCTCTCTTCAATTTTTTCTTCAAGGGATTCTAACCACCAGGTCAAATTTTCAATATCTTCGACTTTAAGTCTTGAATCAATTAGAATCTTTTTAAAAATTAAATCTTCTTTAGCCAAAGCAGCTATTATATCCCCGAGCTCAATTCTCTGATGTCCCTTTTTTTGAGCAATTTTTAAAGATTCAAGAATAACATCTTGAAAGTCTCTCGAGAAGTTGAATTTTACGACAGGTGTCGTAAAATTCAACTGAAGTGGGGTTGGTTTCAAAATTTTAAAATGAGTCTCCAATATTTTTTTAATTTCCTTTAAGCCTAGAAGGGCTCGAGAAAAAATGAAATTCAATTTCGGATTGTCTTTTATTAAAAAATAAAACAAAATAGAAGAGCTAACTTCTGAAAATTTTTTTGATTGAACAAATTTTATAGATTTAAAAACTGCTTTGGCCACTTCAAAACTCAAAAATTCAGCCAAATTATATTCCTCTGATTTAGCCACAGCTTCTTCAAGTTTTGTTTTTAATTTTGGTTTTTTTAATTTTGACTCAAAAAAAGTTATCTTTAGCCATTGAGTAATAACCGAAATTAAAAAAATTATGGAAAGGCCGAGCAATACTGAATTTAAATTTTGAGAAAAAGCCTGAGTTAAAAATCCATAAAAAAATAAAAAAAGAGTAAAAATAAATAAAATCAAAAATAATTTTTTCAAAAGGCCAACTATTCTGAATGTTCTTTCCCATTTCACTGCCTGAAAAATTGCCGCTTTTTTTAAATCAAAATTAAACATATTTTTCAGCGAGCTTTAAATGAGAATTTTAAAGCCAAAATATAATCCAGCTAATAATAAAATTGGGAGCAGCAACCAACCGAGAAATACAATCATTCCTCCTAAAATTATAAAAATTTCTATCAAAATTCCAGTTAAAATTAAAAAGCTTCTCACAGTAGCTCCTAAAATTCGGAAAATTAAATTGGAAAAAAAGGCTTCAAGATATCTTTCAATATCAAATCCCTTTCCATAAGGAATTCTGTATCTCCGCCAAGGAAAGAAAAAAGTACGCAAAAGAAGATGAATGGAAAAATAATTGAGATTAAATTTTAAAAAGTTTTTCCAAGTCTTTAAAATGTTCCCTGGCATTTCTAAAAAATGCCAAATCAAATATTGAAACAAGATATTTTGAGTTTTAATAATTTTAACCATCAACATAATTTCATCAAACTTTTTATATGATACCATAAAAAAACCACCTTCTCAATGAGGTGGCTTTAAAAAATTCGATTGTTAAATAACTAATCTAAAAAATTCGAATTGGAGAGAGAGTCACTTCTCTCTCCTAAGGTACTTTTTCAATCTACTAGAGGAAGTTGTAGAGGGCTAGTCTTACTTTTTCCTATATAGATTCCGTCTGGGGTTATCAGAATCTTTTCCCCTTCTAGAATCTCACCAACCTCTATTGAGGAACCGTGGCCTTTTTTGAGGGCAATTTTGGTAAGCCTAAACCCTCCTTGTCTCTTTTGCTCTAATCTGTAGATTGAAGTTTCAGTTTCAAGCAGCATTCCTACCTCACCTCCTTTTTCTGCTTTTTACTACTTATATTATACACTTGTTTCTAATTTTGTCAAAAGTCTTTTAGAAATCATTGGGTACATAAGATATAGGAAATTAACAAACTACTAATACCGATGTTGGTTATTTTTATGGACGGTGCAGGGATTGAACCTGCGACCTCTTCGATGTGAACGAAGCGCTCTACCACTGAGCCAACCGTCCATGAAATACCACTTAAAGACCCAATTGTTTTTATCTATAAAGATATTATAATAAAAAAAGAAATTATGCAAGTTTTCGAATTCCATTTTAATCCCAAGGCTTCTGAAGATATAATCTTTGATAGTTTTTGCTATGAACCAGAAAATATTTATGAAAAAAGATTGGGATCTCTATTTGTAGTGGGAGAGCTCAGAAATGTTCTCCCCCAAAATCTCAAATTTTTAGATAATTTTGTTGACTTCTTAAAGAAGGAATATTACTCTGCCCCCATTAAGCTTTCTCCAGAAGCCTCTCTAAAAGAAAGTCTAAAAAAATCAAATGAATTTTTAGAAGAAATTGCTAAAAAGGGTAATCTCAGCTGGTTGGGAAATTTGAATTTAGCAATTTTAAGCTTAAAAGATTTTAAATTAAATTTCACTAAAATCGGAGATTTAAAAATATTTTTATTAAGAGGAAATCAAATAACGGACATTGGAAAAAACTTGGAATTTTCGGGGATTGAATCTATCCCTCTAAAAACATTTGGAAATATTGTTTCAGGAAAATTGGCAGAAGAGGATAAAATTTTAGTTTTAACTGAAGAGGTAGCTGAATTTTTCTCAGCCCAAAATTTATTTTTAGAAATCGGAAAAATTACCCCTTTTAATGAAAAAAATTTAAAAGAAATTTTAAAAACAAAAAAGGGTCAGCTTTCAAAAATCTCAGGAATTTGCCTTTTAATTGTCTTGACCAAAGAGATTTTGCCTCAGAAAAGAGAAATAATTAGTCAACCTCAGCTCACCACTAAAATTTTGATAAAGAACTTTATCCAAATTTTTGGACCGATAATGAAAAAAGCGAAATTAATTCCCTACCAAATTTTTGGTAAATTAAAATTCCCCAAAATCACCCTTCCTTCTTTAAAATTAAAAATTTCTAAAATAAAGGTTCCTAATATCGAAATCAAAGCTTTCCTTAAAAAGAAAAATACCATCTTGATTTTAACTCTCATCTTTTTCCTTCTTTTGGGATTTTTTATTTTTCAAAAAGAAAAAGAGGAAAAACTAAAAGAGTATCAATCTATCTTAAATAATATTCAGGAGAAAATTCTCCAGGCAGAGAATTTCTTGATTTTTAAGGAAGAAGAAAAAGCCCAAATCTTATTTAAAGAAGCCTGGCAAGAGATTTTACCTTTAACCAAAATAAATTCCACTCTTTCTGCTTCTCTTTCCAATCAAATACTATCTTTAGAGAATAGAATCGAAAAAAACCTTAATCAACTTAATAGATTAGAAAAAATTGAAGAACCTAATCTTCTTTTGGAATTCAATCCCAGAGAGTTTATTCCTCAAAAAATAATCTTTTTTAATCAAAACCTTTATTTATTTAGCCCTTATTCTCAGAATTTATTTGAATTAAAGCCAAATGGTCAGAGGATTTTAATTAAAAAAGAAGAAAAATTTGATTCAGCTGCCTCAATTGAAGATTCGATTTTATTTTTCTCAAAGCCAAATCAATTAACAATATTGAGGAGAGGAAAACAATTTTCATTCTTTCTTGAAAAACCTAATTTTGATTTTAATTTTGAAGATTTTTCTACTTATAAATCAAATCTTTATTTTTTAGATCCAAAATCAGGAGAAATAATAAAATATCCCTATTTAGGAAATTTTAATTGGGGTCCTCCTCAATTGTGGTTAAATAAAAGAATTATTAATGGAGAGTCAATGGCAGTTGATGGAGCGATTTGGATTCTAAACAAAGATAATTCAATTAATAAATATTATGTTGGTAATCTTCAAGAAAAAATAGAGCTGAATATCTTTCCTCCAGTAAAAGATTTTTCAAAAATTTTTACCTCTCCCCTCCTTCCTTATCTTTATATTTTAGAACCTCTCCAGAATCGAATCATTATTTTAGATAAATCTGGTCGAATTATCAAACAATTCCAGAGCAAAAAATTTGACAATCTATTAGATTTTGCAGTTTCTGAAGATGGAAAAGAAATTTATCTCCTAAATGGCTTAAAAAGCTATGTTTTAGGCAAGGACATTTAGAACATTTTAACATATGAACTTATGCTCCCTATTTGACAGTCAAAATCAGATATGCTATCATTATATAGTTCTTTAACATAAAGAGGAAAGGAGAAAACCTTTATGTGATGGAAAATGGTTATTAGCTTCAATTTCTGTTTTACTTAATCTAAAGCTAGCAGCCATCTCTCATCACATAAAGGAGGTGTAAGATGGGTAATAAAGTACCAAAATGGATGTGGGAATATAGAGAGGGACTAAGAAACGGAACGCTTACAGTAGAGGATATTTTAGCTGCAGAGAATGCCAAGCGCAGTAAACCCATTAAGCTGGGATCAGTGAAGAAAGTAATACAACTTTTCCAAAAAAAGCAGTCTGAGGAAAAAGAAACGAAGACCAAATATGAAGTCTGTCGCTCTTGCAGGTATTACCGAAATGGAATATGCTGTACACCAAAATCTGTAAACCTATATCCCGATCTTGCTAGCTGGGCGAAAGACAGAGAGCAAGGAAAATGCTTACTAAAAGAAAGCAAATGGTAAACTTTTAGAACTCTCGTTCCAGAAGGTCCAAAATCAGTCCCAAACGGCACTTCAAAAATACTAGAGCCTCTTTTTGGAGGCTTTTTTATCTCCACTGAAGCTCAAATTAAGGATTATCATTTCAGAGAATAATTGTTCCCGTAATCCTTGACAAATTTTGAAGAATTGCTATAATATAAATAGCTCGTTACAAATTAAAAAAATAGAGAGGTGAGAAAAAAATGAAAAATGGCTGGGTTGAAGGAAGAGTAGCTTCGCCTGTAGAGAGCCGAAGCGAAGCAGGAATGAAAGACCAGGCTCACCGTCAGATTGGAACTCACACCGCACCCGATCTCGATGCCATAGCTGCCTTGACCCTTTTGAGAAAAGATAAAGTAGATATTTTTCTCAAAGGGGGCGATGAAAATTTAGAGTCCGCTGCCTTAATGGGTATCACTATAGTAGATCGAGGCAGAGGAGAGTTTGACCATCATGGAAGAAACCAACGAACAGAAACCAGCACGTCACTTGTCGCACAGAAACTGGGTATCTCGAAAGAACCAGCAATTAAACGGCTAATCAACATAGTTCAGCGGAGTGATCTCCAGGGAATATCATCACCATTTGATGCCCCTGACTTGATCAAATGTATGCAACGAACAAGAATAGCTGATGAGGAAATTGTAAAAATGGGCACAAGAATTGTAGAAGATGGCATAAAATTTTCTGAACAAAAGTTAACAAGAGACAATGCCGCTACTCAGCAGTTAATCAAGGAATTCTTGAGCACAAAGAAAGTTAATTTACCAAAATTCCAGCAATACATTAACAATCTCAGTAATCCCAGATTCGAAAGACCATTCGATATTGCAGAGATTTTAGCAGTGGAAGGAGAAAAAGGTAAAGAGTTTATCTTCAAACTCTTAGAAGTGGAATACGAAGATTCACTCAATTATCTCACAGCGATGATTGAAGCTAGAAATGCCTGGAAAACGGTGGTGAAAGGAGAAACAATTGTTGCTGATTTCAGTGATAATCCCAGATTTAAAGATGCCGCCAGAAATGAACAGAAGGCATTAATAACAATCCAGAGAAATACTAATGGCCACACCCAGATTTTCTTCGATACTGAAAGAATCAGTGATTCAATCATTGAAACACTTGTTTCAATGATTAGATTAGAAGAATGTTTAATCCAACGACGAGAACTCCCAAAAGCTGATCTCAGAAAAGCAGAATATGTTGAAGGAATACCGGAGTGGTATTACTTCAAGGCTCCAGTAATCCCCGGTAAAAAGAAGGAACCAGGACGATTCATTCTCAATGGCTCAATCGCTGCCCCGGATGTGCCAGTGAGTAAGATTCCGATGGAAATTTTGAGAGAAATTGCAGTAAAATCAGTGATTTTTCAGCCGTTCAATTGGGTGCGGTGGAAAACAGAAAGAATAGCATTCTATTTACATAAAAAGGCTGAGGGCGCCTAATTAAGACCCTCTTTTTTTATTTCAACTCTACTTTGGCTCCAGCTGCTTCCAATTTCTTTTTAATTTCTTCAGCTTCCTCTTTTTTGACATTTTCTTTGATAATCTGAGGACTGGAAGCTGCGGCATCCACTAAGTCTTTGGCTTCTTTCAATCCTTTTTGAGTAATATCTCTAACTGCTTTGATTACCTCAATCTTTTTCTCTCCAACTTCCTTTAACTCAATATTAAACACAGTCTTTTCTTCAGCTGGAGCAGCAGATGGAGCGACAGTAGGAGCAGGAGCAGCTACCGGAGCCTGAGCTGAAACACTAAACTTTTTTTCTAAAATTTTCACTAACTCAGCTAAATCTGAAACGCTCATTTTCTCAATTTCTTCTACCAAATTTTTAAACTTTTCTGGCACTTTTATTTTTTCCTCAGGTTTTTCTTTTTTTTCCTCCACCATGTTAATATAATACATTTTTCACGGTCGTGAAAAATGTATTATAATTAATTTTGTTGATTGACCTTTATTTGAGAAAGAATATAAACAAAGTTTTTCAAATTAGCTCTTAAAACATTTATAAAATTTGATATTGGAGCTGAGATACTCCCTAATAATTCTGTTAAAAGTTCCTCTCTGGTAGGAAGTTGAGCTAAACCAATTATCTCTTCTGCTTCTTGATATTTATCTTCAATAAATCCACCTAAGATTTTTAGATTGGGATTAGTTTTTGAAAAATTATAAACAACTTTAGCTGGAGAAATCTCATCTTTATATCCAAAAACTAAGGCAATTTCTCCTATTAACTTTTTAGGCTCAATTTTTAATTTTTTTTCTTTTAAAGCCAAATTCAATAAGGTTTTCTTAGCCACTTTGAATTCACTGCTAACTTTTTTTAATTCTTTTCTTAATTCAGAAAGATCTTTTACTTTCAGCCCACTAAAATTAACAAAAATCAAAGCCTTTTTTTTCTTAATTTTTTCTATTAAATCTTCAATGATTTTCTTTTTTCGCTCTTTAGTTAAAGCCATATAATTAAAAATGCCTGCTGCCGCAGACAAAAATTTTGCCTCGATGGGACTTACAAAAATGCCCATTGTCTACGGCAATTTAATTTTATTCTTTGCTATTTCTCTGTCAAGGCTTCAACAATTTTCATTCCAAATTTCTCAGCCGCTGCCGGGCCATTTCCAGTGATAATCTTTCCATCAACTACTACCAATTCATCTTGATAAATTGCTCCATTTTCTTTTAAGATTTTAACTGGGCTTTTATCTAACGGACTTGACCAAACTGTTGCTTTCTTTCCTTTTAAAACTCCAGCTTTGGCCAGAATGGTGGGAGAAATACAAATTGCTGCCAAAACTTTATTAATTTTGACTGTCTCTTTAGCGATTCGATAACTTTTTTCATTATCCAAATATTTGATTGCCCCTGGACCACCAATAAAAACTACTGCCTCAAAATCAGAGACTTTTAAATCCTCAAGGGTAAGATCCACTTTCACTTCTCCCCCATCTGCTCCAATAGCCTGACCAATTTTGGTGCTGGCGGTTTTTATTTCAGCTCCTGCTCTTTCTAAAATTTCTTTTGGCCTAAAATATTCCTCATCTCTAAAATCTCGAAAGGCAACAATGAAAACTATCTTTTTTCCTTCTAAATTTGGCATAATAAGAAATAATGTTTGGCCAAGCATTTCTATTGATTTTAAAGTTTGAAATGCCCATAGCCCTATTAATAATACTATAATAAAAATTCCTAAAAAGGCAATAATTCTTGCTTTGGGATTTAAAATAATCATCTTTTATTTTAAATATTTAGCTTTAGCAATATTATGTTCTTCTAAAGTTTCACTAAAAATTGTTTTCCCTCCTGGTACTGATAAATAATACCAATATGGGCTATCTTTAGGATATATCGAAGCCAAAATACTTTCAAGACCAGGATTGCAAATCGGACCTTTTGGTAATCCTAAATATTTATAAGTATTATAAGGAGAATCAATTTGGATATCCTCTTTAGAAATTCTTATAGTTTTTTTCCCAGTAATATAGGTAATGGTGGCATCGACTTGGAGGGGAATGTTATTTTCTAATCTTTTCCATAAAATTCCAGAAACTAATTCTTTATCTTCTTTAGTTTTCACTTCTTTTTCCAGCAAAGAAGCCATAATTAAAATTTCTGGAGTTATTTTTAATCCTTTGGTCTTTTTTTGAAAATTAGCTTTCATTTTCTCTATAATTTCTTCCAAACTTTCTCCCTTTTTTATCCAATAAGTATCAGGAAAAAGATAGCCTTCTAATTCTGGCCTCTTTTTATCCAATTCTTCTGCCCCAGCTATTCCTTTATTTTCCAAATAAGAGCCGATTTGTTTTAAATCCCAGCCCTCAATGATGGTAATTTTTTCTTTGGCTATATCTCCGGAAATAATTTTTTTGGTAATTTCTCCAACACTCATTGAGGAATTAAAAAGATAATCCCCGGCTTGAAGTTTTCTTTGAGCTCCTTTCATTAATATATAAAAATTGAACCAAAATTTACTTTTAATTAAATCTTCTTCCTCCAAATTTTTGGCAATTTGAAAGAGATTTTCTCCTCTTTCAATTCGAAATAACTTTTCTTCAGAGGAACTCTGATCCTTAGGTAAATAAATTCCTTGCCAAATAAAACCTGGGAAGATTAGTAAAAAAATAAGAAAAATTAAAATTTCTTCTTTCTCCAACATATTAGGTATAACAAAATAAGTTTCTTCATTAATTTGCCATGGCAAAATAATGAGGATTATGTGAAAGATTTATTTGGTTATTAAAGGGACGAAGGCAAAGCCAGGATATTCACGCTCAATAAATTCTCTTTCTGATTTTTTGTGAATTACCCAAATTGAAGAGCCAATTGGAACGACAATTCTCCCCCCAATTTTTAATTGTTCTTTCCAGGCTGGATAAAATTCTCGAGCTGCCGCTGAAACTAAGATTTTATCAAAAGGAGCTTCTTTTTCATATCCTTTTGAACCATCGGCACAGATGAATTCGACTATTCCTTTTTTGATAAAATTGTATTTAGCAACATTCTTCTCCCCAAATTCTTTTAATTCTGGGATAACTTCAACAGCAATTACTTTTCCGTTTGGAATTTTTAATTTAGAATTTTGAATTTGTTTATGATTTCGGATTTCGAATTTCGGATTTCCCTTTTGGCTTACAATATAGGCCAAAAGGGCGCTTGTCCAGCCAGAGCCAGAACCGACATCTAAAATTTTATCTCCACTTTCAGGTTTCAATTCTTCGATCATAAAAGCTACCACTAAAGGCTGAGAAATAGTTTGGCCAAAACCAATTGGCAAGGCTTCGTTTAGTTCAGCTAAATTTTTAATATCTTCTGGCAAAAAATCAGCTCTTTTTATTTTTCGAAAAGCTTCAATAATTCTGGGAGTTTTTAACCAGCCTTCGTTAATTAGAGAATCAATTAAACTCATCAAATTCAATTTTATTATTTCTATAGCGGGTCTGCCCTGATTCGAACAGGGAACTTTGCTTTTGGAGAGCAAAATTATACCATTTAACTACAGACCCTCATTTAAACTTTTTTATCATTTTACCAAATTTACCTCCACACTACAAGCTCGTTGGGTTTTAATCTCCAAATCAAGACGAAAAAACCTCAAAAAAGTTTGAAGGTAAAAAGCCTCTTGACAGCCTTTCTTGAAGAGATATCATTGTAATAATAAAATAAGTTAGAA
>JASEJS010000073.1 GCA_030016765.1 Patescibacteria group bacterium | reverse complement strand
ACTTTGGCGTGTTTTCTTCGCCATTCTTCAATTTTTTTATGATGACCAGATAATAAAACTTTTGGCACTTTCCATTTTACTCCTTTTTTTGGTTCAAAGACTTCAGGCCTGGTATATTGTGGATATTCAATAAATCCTTTTTCTTTAGTAATTCTCTCTTTTAGTAATTCTGGCTTTCCTAAGACTCCGGGAATTAACCTAGCTACTGTTTCTATTACTACCATGGCTGGCAATTCCCCTCCCATTAAATCGTAATCGCCGATTGATAATTCTATATCGGCGATATATTTAGCCACTCTTTCATCCACTCCCTCATATCTGCCACAAATCATAATGATTCTATTTAATTTTGAGAGTTGGTAAGCTATCTTCTGGTTGAACTTTTTACCTCGAGGTGTAAATAATATAATTTTTGAATTTTTCTCGGCAATTTTGAATTTTGAATTTTGAATTTTGAATTCAGTTAAAGCCCGGAGGGCTTTAAAGATTGGTTCAACTTTTAAAACCATTCCCAATCCTCCACCATAAGGTCGGTCATCTACTGTTTGATGTCGATCAGTGGTCCATTTTCTTAAATTATAAACATTTATCTTCAACAATTTCTTTTTTTGAGCTCGGGCAATTAAACTCTCTTTTAGAAAGGAGTTAAATATTTCTGGAAATATAGTAATAACCTCAAAAACCATGATCTAAATCTACAAATTGTGAATATTGGTTGCTTTTTCGCCTCCAAATGAAAACGGCGCTATTTAATAATCATAACACCGTTTTCTCTAATAGTAAATCCTTTTTACCCCACACTAAAACTTGGTGTGGGGGCAAAGATTTACAACTTTAGTTCTTCTAGCTCCTCTCCTTTAGCTGGAGCTTTCTTTCCTTGAGCAGGTTTGCCACCTTCTGGCTCTTCGATCTTCAAATTCACTCTGGCGTGAGCTTTGAGACCAACAATTCGAACCAGATTTCTGATGGCTTTGGCAGTTGAACCGGCCTTACCAATAATCTGACCCATGTCTTCGGGATTAACTTTCAAAGAAAGCAATACTCCCATTTCATCAACCTTGCGAGTGATTTTTACATCTTCAGGGTGATCAACTAAAGCCTTGACCACATACTCAAGGAATTCTTGATCTGGTGCTTTCTTTTCTGGCATAGTCCTTCAATAATTTTTACTGATTAACTGAATTTGATCATCTCTTAGTAGCCCGACCTTTGCAACGATTCTCTCTAACAACAATTCAGGAGAATCTCCGCTCTTAGATAATTTCCATCTAAGAACGAAATAGCTACTATTTTAATATTTTATTTTTATCTAAACTTTTGTCAAGACCTCATATCCTTCACTCTAGAATTTCTTTTTTCTTTCTCTCCCCTATTTCCTCAATTTTTGCATTATATTCGTCTATCAAATCTTGAAGTTCATCTTTTGCTTTAAATTTGTCATCTTCTCGAATTTCTCCTTCTCTATATTTTTCTTGAATTTCTTTCCAGGCCTCTTCCCGCCATCTTCTAATGGTTTTTCTAACCTCTTCTTGTTTCTCAGAGATTAAACGCAATAAATTTTTTCGATATTCTTCACTGAGAGGAGGCAAATTAATCCGGATTACTTCTTTATCCACTATCGGATTGGCCCCTATCCCAGTTTTTTCTAAAGCCTTAACAATTCCTTCAATATAAGATTTATCCCAAGGCTGAATTAAAATTTGTCTTGGCTCTGGCACAGAAATTGCTGCTAACTGCTTTAGAAGAAATCTCTGGCCAAAACATTCAACCAAAATATCTTCCACTAAAGAAGGAGTGGCCCGACTGGTTCTTATTTTTAATAGTTCTCTTTCCAAAAAAGCAATTACCTTATCTAATTCAGGTCTAATTTTATTAATAATATCTTTGTAATTGATTACTTCTTTTTCTGCCATAATTTCTTTTAATATATCAAAACTCCATCAAAAACCCAATAAATTATACGTAATAATTTGCCATGGCAAATTATTACGTTCTTTTAAAGTTCCAGCATTAAAATTTCTAGGGCTAATCTGGGATTGACATTAGTGGTTGAAATTAAAAAAATTGTTGATTGAATTTTTTTAAGAATATTTTTTAGTTTCTCCAAGGAATAATCAGGATATCTAATATTCCCAATTAAACATTTCTCGATTAAGATATTTCTGAAATGAGATAGCCAGATATTTAGAATTTCTATTAAATTTGGTTGTTTAGATAAATCTTTGACATATTGAAAACGAGAAGATAAATCTGAATTGCTAATTTGAATCAATTCTTTTATAGCTTTTTGATAATTTTCTAATTTTTGGGGAATTGTTACCAAATCCTTTGCCACTCCTGGCCTTCCTAAAGAAATTTTAGTAATCGCTTGAAATTCTTTTTCTCCAACCATATTTTTTCTTAAGTAATTTTCAATCTCAATTTTTTTCACTGGCAGAAATCTTATTTTTTGAACTCGAGAAAGAATAGTGGGAAGAAGAAGTTGGGGCGTTTCGCTTATTAGAATTAAAATAGCTTTGCCTTTTGGCTCTTCAAGGGTTTTTAAAAAGCAACTCTGGCTATCTTTAGTCATTAAATGAGCCTGATCAATAATGGCTGCTTTGAAAGGAGCTGAATAAGGTTTAAGGGATAACCTCCAAATAAGTTCTCTTATCTGAGAGATTTGAATAGGAAAATTTTGAATTAAAAATAAGTCAGGATGCTGACCTTTTTGAATGTCTCGGCAACTTCGGCAATTTTGACAGGGTTTTGCTTTAAAATCAGTATTCTGGCAATTGAGCAATTTAATAAATTCAAGAGCTAAAGTTTTTTTCCCTATTTTCTCTGGACCATAAAATAAATAGGCATGAGCTAATTTATTTTGCTGGGCAGTTTTTTTTAGAAATTGCCAAATTTTTTGATGACCTATAATCATACCAAGTTAGTCGCTCGCCCTCTCCCCGCCCTTTCTTCGAAAGGGCGGGCGCTCGGCTTCGCCTCGCTTCGGGCTCGCTCTTAAGACTACAACCCGCCCTCCACCCTCCTAATCCCGCCCT
>JASEJS010000072.1 GCA_030016765.1 Patescibacteria group bacterium | reverse complement strand
TTACAATTTCAGAAATCTTATCAGTAATATCAATAATATCATTAAATCCTTTTGTAGAAATGCTAAATTTCATATTTCTTTATTTATTATACCTCATTTTTTGCCAAAAATAAAAAAGCCTATCGCTGGGCTGTTTTTTTACATTAAACCTCCACTTCTAACTCAACTTAAGATAATTTGTGGGATTTCGCCATTTCGGCAGTTTTTGAGGAAGAATTGTTTCATTTTTCTCTTATGTCTTCTCACTGAGTAATCAATCTCGTATTAAAATTTGGGAACTTCGATTTCTTCACCTCCCATCTTAATTTTCCTCATTTTCCTCTCTTTTTCTCTATTTTCTTTTACTTCTCTATCTTCTTTTAGCTGTAATTGACTCTTTTTAGCCTGAGCTTCTGAAAAATTATTTTTAAGTGTATTCAATCTATCCTTTTCTGTTTTAAGTAGTGGAATATATTGAAGCGACTTTGTCCATGAAATCAAATAAAGAATCTTATTTGCGGCTAAATATATAACAAAAGGAACGCCAAGGAAAACGCCAAGGAGAATGAGAGAAGTAAAGAACGAGTTAACAGTTACCCGATCAATAATTATTCCTGCTCCGGGCAATCCTACAAAGTAAAGAAGTAACACAAACATCCAGATGCCAATTTTCCATCTTTTATTTTTTCTTTGTCTCAGCAAATCGAGTGCTTTCTCTTTTTCTAGAATTTGATCCGATAGATATTTAATTGAAACATCCGTAACCATTTTTTGAGCGGCGTATGCCTTATAAGTTGCATCCCAACAGTCAAATAGGCTTCCCTTTTCTAGTAAAAGTTTTTCCTTCGCTTAATTTTATTTTGGCTACCTCAAATTTCCTCATCACCTCGCCGGCCTTATCAGCAGTAGAAACTCCATATGATTCAGCATCCTGAACCAATTCTTGGGCTATCTTTATTTCGCTTTTTGCTTTATTTCGAGCTTTATTTCGCAATTCTTCAAAGAATGATCGCAGTTGCCTCTTCATTACACCAAAATCTTTCTCTGAATCTGCTTTGACACAATAGTACCTGTCTCCTTTTATAGCTTCCCAGAGATGTTTAATTGCCTCATTGTATTTCCCAAGATTAGCACAGTATTGCGCATGTTGATAATGAGCTTCATAAAAATTTGGGGATAATTCTATCGCTTTTAATGTTGCTTCATAGGCCTTTCGGAAATCTCCCTGGAGATATTTGATTAACCCTATATGCAGGAAAGCAAGGCTGGCATGATAAGGAGAATAAGGAAGAGCATATTTTATTGCTCTTTCATAATATTCTAAAGCTTTTTCTGGGTTCTTTTTATGAAATAGGTAAATATTTCCCAAACTTTGATGAATAGTAAAGTCATATCGGTTTTTCTTTTCTGATTCTAAAAAATCTTCGAGGGCATCTTCAATCCAGTGATTTCTATAAGCCTCCTCAGCTCTCTTTTTTAATTCCTTGGCTTGAGTATCTAAAGGTGCTTGAAGTACTCTTAAAATATTTTTAATAACCTCTGTCTGTAACTCTAATTGCCAGATTACCTCGCTAAATCCCCAATCAAGTGCGGCTTGAACTTCCGCAATACCTTCAGAGATATCCGAAAGCCCTGAAGAAATGCTATCGAGTTCATCTACTATTCTATCCTGACTAATAATAATACGATCTGCCGCTTCGAGTTGCGCCTTTACTATTCTCTTAGTTTGATTAGATATAAAATCAGCTACCACTCCTATATCAGTCGTGGATATCCATTGTATAGGGTGAACAAGCTCCCACTCTTCTAGCCTTCTCTCAAAAGTTGTTAAAGATTTATTGAGCATATTTATTTTTAAACCTTTACTTCTAATTCAAATTTTAGATAATTAGTAGACTGTGGAGAATTTTTAAAAGTATCTAAAAAGCAATAGTGAAACTAATATCGTATCCAGTATAAACAAATAATCCTAATTTCAAAATATCCCGCCCGATAAGACCATCAATATTTTGTCCTTCGAAAATGCCTTCGATTACTCTAACATTTCCGATCACTAAATGATGAACCGGGAAGAGAATGTCAACATCATAAAGAGGACATTGGAAAGCGCCGTTAGAATCGGGTAGTAAGAGAGGGCATATTATTCTACAACTACAGGTCTAGTAAAGAAATTGACTGGTTCAATTTCAGTAATTTCTTTTACTAAAAACTCTGCATTCCCAAATCTTTTATATCCTTCAGCTAAAGCATCTTCCTGACTAACATAAATTCCGATAATTTTATCACCTTTTATTAATGCAAATTTACCCTCTGCCTCGGCAAGGAGTTTTTCTTTTTGTTTTTCGTAAGTTTTTAATTCTTGTTCGAGGGACATATTGTATTTCTATTTTTAAGATAGAAAATTCAAGCCCCATCTTGTCAAGCTTGATCCCATATATCATCACAAGAAATGATTCCTCTTGGGCACAACAACCCTTTTGTGGAAACAGTAAAATTCATCTTTTTTTAGTATACCACATTTTAACCAAAACAAAAACCCTCAAAATTGAGGGGTTTTGTTATCAATTATTCTAATCTTTACCACGTTAGAAATTTTATAAGCAAGGTAATAAGAAAAAGTTTTAATTAAAATTTAATTTGCTCGACCTTTTCCTACTTTTATTTTATCTTCACTAAATCGCCTTGTCAAATTAAAACCCCACACCAAATTTGGTGTGGGGTTATTCCCACAAGGAAAGGAATTTTAGGATTGATTAAGGACCGGTGATTGAAGCACTAGTAGTTCCAGTCAGATTGTATTCTTGGCTATCTTTCACTACTTTAGTAACGGTAAAGGTAACTTTTCCTGCTTCTCTGATAAAACCAGTTTTGAAACTGACTATTCCATCTGCATCAGTACTACCAGAGACATTACCACTATAAACTCCGCTCCAAGTTCCATCTACAGTAGCATCAGCAATAGGTGAGCCAGAAGCATCATTTTCCTTAACAGTTACTTTAGCAGTCACTCTCCAATATTTTCCAGCGATAGTCTGTTTAGATAACTCAATATTCACCCAGGCAGTAGGAGCAGCTGGATTAACCTTAACAGTGACTGTGGCTTTATTGCTATCTACTTTTCCATCATT
>JASEJS010000071.1 GCA_030016765.1 Patescibacteria group bacterium | reverse complement strand
GTCAAAGCCACTGCTTCCAAAAAATTTTTTCTTTCTTCTAAAAAAGAAAGAACCTCTTTTTCTGGAATTGGCTTAATCTTTTCAATCCTTTCTGGTAAAACCAAGTCCGGCACATAGCAAAAGAGGCAGCGCAAATTACAACTAGCAATAAAAATTATCGCCGAAATTTTTCCTGGATATTCAATTAAGCTTTGCTTTTGAATTGAAGCAATTTTCATTTATTTTTCTAATGACATCAAATAATTTTATATTTAACTTTATGTTTTTGGCAAAATTTAATTGCTTTCTTCTCTAATTCTTTATTTGCTCCCCCTGATATAGCAATAAAGACAATTAAAAGGACAAGCCTCATATGGATTTATGGAATAATCATCTAAAAACCATTCATCCCTCTTTTTATGTTTATTCAAAATTGATTTTACTTTGATTTGATTTACCATATTTAATTCAATAAGGGTTTTAGTCTTTCTTGTTTTTCTTTCGATAATTTTTTCATTCCTTCTTTGATTATCCATTTTGTGTTTTTATCATCAATTTTTGCCCATTTTTCTAAGAATTCAAAAACAGAATCTGGATCTTTCTTTGTAACTTCTCTCAAAGCCCAGCCAATTGCCTTTTTGACATCTTTATCTTCTTCTCTCATTACCTTATTTAAAAACTTTAGACAAATTAAAGATTCTTCTTTTTTAGCTCTTATATAAGGAGGAATTGTTGCTATTGCTAATCTTCTAATCCATTTATTATCAGATTTTAGCCATTCTTCCATTAAAGAAAAAACCTCTCTTGGATTCTGAATTGCTAAAGTAGCAATAACTCTTAGAGCCAATTGATCACAAATTTCCCAATCTGAAACATCATTCAAAATCTTTAAAAGAAACTCTTTTGAATTTTCATAATCTTTCTCGCTTATTTTTCCCAAAGCACTTATCACAATCAATTTTTCATCTCTTTCCCCCTTTTTCCATAATTCCATTAGTCTTTCAAATTTCCAATCCTCTTTAAGCAATAATTTTCCTAATTCCTGTCCTAATAAGTTAAGCAAAGGTGTTTTTATGAATTGAAGTTTAGCTGTTTTCTCTTTTTCAAGCTCTTTTGAAATGGTAAAAATAGTTGATTTAATTTTCCCCTTTTTCAATTCATCATAAATCAGTCTTGCTATCTCTTTTTTATCCTTCGTCATAACACATTAAAATTTTTATTCCCATAAAATGTTCTTTCCAGCGGCGAAAGGATAGAATGTCATATAACGTTCGGTGGATAAAAGAAGTTGCCGAAGGTAATTTGGGCGAAGCCTTTTATCAGCTGTTATATACCCCGAAGGGTTCGAGCGAAGCGAGAAAGTTTCCTCGTACGCCATCATTTTGTTTCCTTTTAATATTCAAAGATATAAATCGCAACCAAAATCACAGGAATAAAAAATAATGCATATTTCAGAAGAATATACCAAATAAAGGCAATTGTTCCCGCAATCTTAAATAACTTTCCACCAATTTTGTAAGTCTTCTCCCCTACTCTTTCACAAAGAAGGCCAACATAGAAAAACAAAAGTCTAATGCCAACTGGAAGAGTCATATTTGAGAATAAAAGGCATAAAAAATAATCCCCAGAATTTTGAGATATAACTATCTACTTTTCCTTGAGCATTCCAATTGTGAAGCCATTTTCTCTGGCATTTGTGGATAAAAATAGATACTAACTATGAAGGAAAATAGGATTCTCACCAAGATGATTATTCATTTTTTCTCATATTTTAAACATTAGTTTCTAATAATGTGCAAGGAATTGGATATAACGCCTTGCTAATAAAAGAAACCCGGCACTAATTTTCCTAAGTGATAGTAACATCTCAACTCAATTTCGACAATTACCAAACTTACTAACCTACTCCACACTTTCAAAAATTAGTCTGAATTTGAGCAAAGCACAGCGATACCTTTTAGGAGCCATTCCAAGTAAAACGAGGAATGGAAGGAGGAGATTGAAAAGAATATCTAATTACAATTAAAATCAATGACCAGTAAATTTTCGGGCTTTATGAAAAATTTTTTTACAAGATATATTTTAAAAGCAATATCTTTCTAGTGCTGAATAATTTCAAATTTTTTGGCAACGATTCTCTTCGAAATCCAAAGTAAAAGTATCTATTTGTAGATTTTAAAACATTATTCCTCTTCCACAATCTATAAATCTAATACCTTCTCTCAGGATTTGAATTTCTCCATCACGGTTTACCTTTACTCTTGTTTCGTAGACACCAGAATCGTAAGCTGGGGTAAAATATATCCAATTTATTATAAAACCATCTGGTGTTTCTTGGATAATATCAGTAATCTTTTTCCAAAAAATAGGCTTTTTACAAGTTTTAAATATTTCTTTATTATATTCTTCCTTACTGGTTATAGTATATCCTGCTCTTTGATAAGAAGAAGGGGCTAAAGTTATTAAGCGGAAGTTAAGGTATTCTATTGCCTCTTCTTTTTGAATTGGAGTAAATAATTTCTGAAAATTAGAATCGGTTAATTTACAATAATTATTATCGAATTTAATTAGTGGAATTGTAAATACATCACCACCGGCTGCACCGTCTGGAATATTATAAATTTTTACATCAGGAAAATTTATTTTTACTGGAACCGATATAGGTTTAAGTTTATCAATTTCTGATAAATCATAAATACTCTCAATTTTTGCTTTCTGGCAATATTCCCTTAATGAAGATGCTTCCATACACTCCTCAAAATCTTTACTGAGAGTAATAGGTTCTCCTCCCAGTTTCTCATCTTCTTCCTTTGACCTTCCCAAATATTGCCAAGCTAAAATTCCAACTAAACCAGCCAAGAATAAAATAATGACATTTCAATCGGAGAGGAAATTTTTTTATTGAAAAATTTAGGAAGCATAAATTTAGATTTCATCTTTATAAATAAAAATGAACCTAACCTATTTTCTCCAAGATTAATCAGAAGTAATGCTGGGAAGTTTAGGCATGAACTGAAACCTTTTTAATTTCTATTGAAGTAAAAAAGCTCTCCTCATCGGTTGGAATTGGCTCTTTATGTTTCTTTAAGCTAGCAATGTATCCTTTAATTGCATCAATTGCCATTTTTCTAGCTTCTCTAAGATCTCGATCTATAGGTAACACAACCAGGAAGGCTAGGGACAATTACTGTAAAGCCAC
>JASEJS010000008.1 GCA_030016765.1 Patescibacteria group bacterium | reverse complement strand
GTAAAACTTAAAAGCTAAAGAAATGAAAATTCAATAATTTAAATAATCTGCGATCGCAAATTATTTGAATCATTAGATTAGTTTAAAAATTTCCCTTAAATGGAGATCATTATCAATAGTTTCTAAAATCCCATATCTTACAAATTTACGGAGATTAAAAAACTCTATCAGAAAATCAATTTCATCCTTACACTCATAAGGAAAAATAAAAACACTCTTTTGAAGTTCATAAAAACCTAAAGATTTTAACTTTTCCCTTAAGGCATTTCTTGCTTTTTTTATTTTTTCAGGAATATCAAAAATAACTAGTCTCCATTTCCCATCCCAATTATCTTTCTTAATTTTCATTTCTGCAAAGTAATAATTTAGGGCTTTCAATTTTCCTTTATTAGCTAAAATCATAGTAAAAGTACCATCAGGATTTTCTTTTAATTCGACTAATTTTGACCGATAAAGGGCTTGAATTTCTCTTTTCAATTTTTGTTGATCAATCTTTTGCCAGGCTTTAGTTAAACCTTTAATAATTCTAAAATGTCGCCTGGGAGAATAGGAAAACCCAATAGCTAAACCAGCCATAAGAACTAGAAGGAGTTTTTGTTTTAAGGGAGAGATTTCTCTTGGCATCGATAATTAAAATAATTTACGATCGCAAATTATTTAAATTATTAAAATAGTAATTTAAATTATTTATTTTATTAGTTTTTGAAATTTTTGAGCATCTTGGACCATGGATAAGTTATTAAACATAACATAGTTAATTTTTCTATCGCAAAATTTTAAAAGCTGTTTTAGATCTTCTTCAGTATATTTATATCTCAAATTATAGCCTGGCTGCCCATGTAATCTGAAATAATTTATTTTTCCATAAACAGATTTTTGTTTAAAGGGGTCAACACAATGAACTAAGTTTAATCCCTGAGACAATTCTTTGATTATTTTTAGATCCCACTCCCCTCTAGGCTCCCAAACATAAATCAAGTCTTTATCTTTGGCTTTCTTAAAAAATCTTCTTAAATTTTCAACATTTTCCTTTTCTGGCTTAAAAGAAGCAGGACATTGAAAAACAATAATTTTTGATTTTAAAGCTTTAGCTACTTCTTTTGTCTTCTCCCAGGCCTCAAATACTTCTTTAGTTGATTTGAAAAATCCATAATTTTTTGGATTTCCAAATTTCTTTTTCAATCTTTTATAAGTCGGACTTGAAATTTCATGGGTGATTACCATCCAGGCTTTGATGACAAATTCAAAATCTTTTGGTGCTTCTTTTCTCCATTTCTCAACTGTTTCTAATTTAGCCGGAGGATCATAAAAAGTACTTTGAAGTTCCACTATCGAAAACTTTTTATAATACTCTTTTTTATTTAATGGAAAACCGCAGCAGCCAACTTTAATTATTTTTGAATTGCTCTCCCAATTGTCAAAACAATTTGGAGACCTCAGTTTTAACATTATTTTATTTTCTCTTCCAGAAAATTCACGATTTGAGGACCGACTTCAGGGGAATCCCAAGAATAGAAATGGCCAACAGCAATCTGACCTGTTTGAGAGAATTTTAAATTTTGACTATCAAACTTTGCTAAAATCCACCTAAGAGGAGCTTTAATTAAAGAAAAGGTTAGAGATTTTAAATTTCCAACTGCCAGACTATCTCGACCATTATTATCTAATTTAAGAATATTTTCAGATTGAGAATCCCGATACCAAAAGGGAATACCAGCTACTATTCCATAGACTGAATCTCTAGTTTTAATGGAAATTTTTTCTATTGTTTTATTAACAAAAGCTCCCCCTGTTGAAAGACCTGCCAAAATAATTTTTTTATCTGGGAATTTTTTAGCTAAAAACTCCACTTTTTTAGCCAAAATTTCTGAAGAGGATTTAAAGGAATTTAAAAAATCCCTAGCCCCGGTTATTTTCCCAAATAAGTTGTCTTTGGTTCGAGCATAAGGAATTACCAGGGAATTATAGCCCCATTCATTTAAAGTGTTTTGAATTCCTTCTATAATTGGAGCGAAATCTTTGGCTTCTTCCAAAGGAGTATTACCCCAACCCCCGGAATTAAAAATAATAATGACATCCTCTTGGCTGGCTGAATTCAAAAGCTGCTGAAATTGAAAATTTTCTGGAATAATTGGTGGAGCAAAGAGAAAAATTAAAACAATTAAGAAGATTAAAGAAATAACGATTTTTTTTATTCTTAACATGTTAGTAAAATTTTTTCTTCATTTCTTCCAAAAGTCCAAGAGTGAGAGGGTGGTCACAAATTTCAAAAGCCCATTCCCAAAGAGGAAAAGTGAAAAAATCTTTATCTTTTTTTTCATATAACAAACCTTGAAGCAATATTGCCAAAACATTAAGCTGGGGAAGGAAATAACCTTCAGGAGTACTTTTAGTTCTGTATTCTTCCCATAGCTGAATTATTTCTCTTTTAAGAGAAGGTTTTAGTGTTAAAGTAATTTTTTCAAAAGCCCTTTTTTCTTCTTGATAATCTTTTAAAAACATCTCCATTTTTTCTTTTTTTGAAAGACGAGGCAATTTTTTAAGAATTTCTTTTTTTGATTTTTTTGTTTTAGATAAAATCTCATCGTAAGGAGTGGTATCTCCAGTATAAATGGCAGAGAGTTCATGACAGAGAGCCATTTTGAGAAGCTTTTCTAAATCCAATTCCTTTCTTTCTCTACCTAAAATCCAGGCCATCATGGTTAAGGTGAAGATATGACCAGCTACTGTTTCAGGATTTTTCACTTTTCGCAAGAGCCAGTATAATCTGGGAAGCCTTTTTAGTTTTCCAATTTTTAGAAAAAAATCTAAAATGCCCTCTAACTCTTTTTCTTCCGATCTATAAATTCTAATTCTTTTTCCATAAAATTTTTTTTGAATAACTTTTAAAAAATCTAAAAGTAAGGGGTCTTCAACTATCTCTTCAACCCACTCCCACCAATTGTTTCCACTTTTAACAATGTTTGAACCAAAATAATTGATAGATTGAAGAAGTGTTTCTACTCTGTTTAATTGTCTAACAAACTTTCCTTCTTCTAAAATTCCTTTTTCGTAATCATACCAGAGAGAAAAGATCTCGTTTTTAACCTTTGGATTAAAAAATTTTATTAATCTCAATAGAGCTGTTTTTTCTTTATTAAATTTTTTTTCCCCTATTTTTTTCTTTTCTTTTTCAGAAAGACGAGCCCATTTCATTAATATTTTCTTCCTTTCCTTCTTCTTTTTTGGTAATTGAGGGTAATAAAAAAAGGGGGTTATATCCCCAGCATAAACTTCGCAGAGATCATGGGAAAGAGCAGATTTAATTATTCTTTTGAGATTTAGTTTCTTTTTTTGGCCAAGCAACCAGGCTAAAAATGCTGTTCTAAAAGTATGGTCGGCAATTGTCTCTGGATTCTTCACTCCCATTAAAACCCAACCAGTTCTCGGTATTTCCTTTAATTTATTTATTTCAATTAAAAAATTGAGAAGACCTTTCATAAAAAATATGCTCATCTAAGATGAGCATATTGTATTTTTCTTCAAAAATCAAGTTTTTAAATCGATTGATACCTGATCTTTTTAATTCTATAAACAATTTTTATTGGAGAAGTAATTATTACTTTATCACCAATTTTATGTCCTAAAAGCGATTTCCCTACCGGAGATTCTGAAGATATTTTTCCTTCATTAGGATTAGCTTCTAAGGTTCCAACAATCATAAACTCATTGATTTCACCATCTGAATCTTCTAAAGTAACTGTTGCTCCTAAATTTACAATATTTTGTTTTTCTTTTGGAGGAGGGGTAATTAATTGGGCATTCTTTAAGATATATTCCAGCTCAGCTATTCTTGATTCCAAAAGACTTAAATCCTCCTGAAAGGAAAGATATTCTGGATTTAAATCTTCTGATTCTAAAATCTTTGGAACTTCACCTTTAATTTTGGCGGTCTTGAGTTTTTTTAGAGTTTGGTAACCCTTTTTTATTTTTTCCAGGCCCTTTTTGGTTAAATAAAATTTTTTTTCTTCTGCCATATTTTTAAAATCTTTCCCTTGAATTTTTTTCAATTTAATTATATTTTTTCATCAAACCTTGTCAAGTGCTTTAAAAAACTTAGCAAAAATAAAATTTTACTTTATTTTTTTAAATTTTCCACAACTAATCCTTAATTTATTAAACTTTTTAAATAATAGGTGGGCTCCAAACTTTAGGAATAATTGGTAGCTCTCCAATATTAACCTCAATATGCTTTACTCCTGGCTCTTCTCTCAGCCACATCGCTATAAAATTTTCAATACTTTCCAAGTCTGGAGCAACTATGCCTATTACTAAATTGCATCTCCCAGAAGTTTTAACTAAATGATAAACTAAAGGAGATTTTTCAAATTTTTCTATCAAATTAGAAAGGGTTTCATTATTTGCCTCTACCCCAATAGTGGCACTGAGCGAATGAACTTTCTTAATATTCAGTAATCCCTGAATTTTTAGAATATCCTCACTTAATAACTTTTCTACCCTGTTTTTAACTCCTACTGGGCTAAGTTTTGTTTCTTTAGCAATCTCAACAAATGATTTTCTTCCATTTCGATATAAAGCCTGAAGAATTTTTAAATCGATATCATCCAATTGGTCTGTGTTCCAAGGAGTGTAAAATTTCAATTTCTGCTCTTGGACGGTTTTTGCTTTTTCAAGCAAATTTGTTAAACTTTCAATTTTCTTTTTCTTCCATTTATCTCTTAATGCCTTTTGATTAGCAATTAAAATTACTGAACTCTCAAATAAAGTTTTTAGAGGTTTTAAATTGTAATCTTTCAAAATATTTCCAATTCTTGAAAACTCGACTATCGCATCAGCAATAACTCCTACCTTCGATTCATTAATTAATGTATCCGAATACATGACCTCGGCTGAAATTTTATTCTTCCTTAAAAATTCTTTTGTGATTTTTGGAATTCTGGTAATAATTTTTTTTCCATTAAGATCTTTAATTGACTTTATCTTCGAATTTTCAGGCACTGCTAAAATCACTTTTGTTTTTCCCCAAATAGATTTTCCAGGTTCGAGCTCTAAGATCTGTTTTACTTTATTGGCTTCAGCTTCAATCAGGGAGACTTCAGTTGATACCCCGGCATCTAAAAGTCCCTTTTCCACCAGAGAAGCTATTGCTATCGGTCTAGCAAATAAACAGATAATTTCTGGATCACCAATTTCAACTTTTTGGAGTTTTTGGTCAAATTTTACTTTATATCCAGCAGTTTTAAAGAGATCTACAATTTCATCTTGCAAGGCTCCTAGTGGAAATCCAAATTTTAATTTACATCTTTTCATAATTCCTTCTTTAACCTTTTCTTCCTCAAAGTATTATTTATCAGCCGAATGGCATTTATTTTTATAAAACCAATGGCATTTTTAGGGTCATATCCCCCAGCCACCTCCATACTGGATTGGGCTTGGTCATATAAAGAAAAAGAAGATTCTCTTCCAGCCATTATTATATTACCTTTATACAAAGCAACTTTTACTTTGCCGGAAACATATTCTTGAGATTTATCTAAGAGAGCCCTTAAAACTTCCATTTCTGGAGAATACCAAAATCCATAATAAACTAATTCGGTAAATTTCGGAACCAAACTATCTCTCAAATGCATCACTTCCCTATCCAGGGTTAAGCCTTCTAAATCTCGATGAGCAGCCATTAAAATAGTTCCAGCTGGAGTTTCATAAACCCCTCGGGATTTTATTCCTACAAATCTATTTTCAACCATATCTACCCTTCCTATCCCATTTTTCCCAGCTAACTCATTTAAATAAGTATAGAGAGGCAGAGGTCCTTCTTTCACTGCTCCATCTTTTAAATTTTTAACCCTGACTGGATCGCCTTTCTCAAATTCTATTTCGATTTCGGTTTCTTCATCGGGTGCTTCTTTTGGAGAAACGGTTAATTGAAACATCTCTTCTCGTGGCCTTCTCATTGGATCTTCTAACTCTCCCGATTCGTAACTAATGTGCATAATATTCTCATCTGTGCTCCAGGGTTCCTCTATTGTGGCTTTGACTGGAATCCCAAATTTTTTGGCATACTCAATCTCATCTGATCTACCTTGAAATTGATTTAAAAATTCCTCATCTTTCCAAGGAGCAATCACTTTAATTCCAGGAAATAAGGCATGATAACTCAGTTCAAATCTGACCTGATCATTTCCTTTACCAGTTGCTCCGTGGGCGACGGCAGTAGCATTTTCTTTTTTCGCTATTTCGATTTGAGTCTTAGCAATCAGGGGCCTAGCTACAGAAGTTCCCATTAAATATCTGCCTTCATAAACAGCATTAGCTCTAATTGCTGGGAAAATGAAATCACGAATAAATTCTTCTTTTTTATCTATCAGGTAAAATTTAAAGGCTCCACATTTTAAAGCTTTTTTTCTTATTGCTTCAAAATTTTCGGGTTGGCCTAAATCAACCACACAGGGTATCACTTCATAACCTTTCTGAACTAACCAATGTAAAATAACTGAAGTATCTAGCCCTCCACTATAAGCTAAAATCACTTTCTCTTTTGGCATATTTTTAAGATACCAAACTATTTATCTTTTGATAAAATTTTTCTTTTTCAGAGTTGAGAGAACTTAGTTCTTCTTTTATCCTTTTTTCTGATTCATCTAGGCCTAGGTCCCCACTTGTCCCTTTGGATTTTCTTGATTTAATGATATCTTCTGGAGAGGTTAATTCCACCTTTTCTAGATTTCTTTCAATTTCCCGATAGGCATCTCTAAAGGGAATTCCTTGGTTAACTAATTCAAAAGTTTTATCGGCAGCATAAATTTCCGGTGAAAAAGCACTTTCTAATCTTTGTTTATTAGCTTTTAAGTTATTTATAATAGAAACCATCATTTCTAAACAAGAATTAGTAATAGTTAAACCCTTTAATATTGGTTCCTTTGTCTCTTGCAAATCTCGATTATAACCAGAGGGTAGATCTTTTATAATATTTATGGTTTGGAAATAATAAGAGAGAACTTTACTTGCTCTGGCTCGAGTTAATTCCAAAACATCGGGATTTCTCTTTCGAGGCATCATACTAGAGCCGGTTTTAAATTCCTCCGGAATCTCAAAAAATCCGAATTCTTCGGTAGAAAATAAGATAAGGTCATTAGATAATTTAGCTAAATCAAGCATAATCTGAGATAAGGCTGCCAAAACCATTGATTCTATTTTTCCTCTACTATTCTGAACATACAAAACATTATTTTGGAGCCTCTTAAAACCTAATAAATTGGTGGTTAATTCTCTATCCAAATTAATTGGACTACCATAGCCTGCTCCTGAACCTAAAGGATTTTGATCATTTAGATTATAAACAGATTTAGTAAAGATTAAATCATCTAATAAAGATTCAGCAAAAGAAAGGGCCCAGAGATCGACCGAAGAAGGCATCGCCTTTTGCAAATGAGTATAGCCAGGCATCGGTAAAGATTTATTTTTCTTACTAAAAACGATTAAATTATTACATAAATTCAGTAAATTTTTTTGAATTTTCAAAAGCTTCTCTTTTGTATAAAGCCTCAAATCTACCAGAATCTGGTCATTCCTACTCCTCCCAGTATGAATCTTTTTTCCGCTTTCACCAAGTCTCAAAGTTAAATAATTTTCTATTTTGGTATGGACATCTTCCTCCCAGGTTTCTATTTTAAACTGTCCTTTTTTATCCAATTCGATAATTTCTAGCAATGCTCTTTTTAAATCCATCAACTCAGGTTGAGTCAAAATGCCTATTTTTTGTAACATCACAGCATGAGCAATAGAACCTATTACGTCGTATTTGACCAATAG
The DNA here is from genome assembly GCA_030016765.1 of Patescibacteria group bacterium. Taxonomy (GTDB): domain Bacteria; phylum Patescibacteriota; class Minisyncoccia; order Minisyncoccales; family JASEJS01; genus JASEJS01. Next base: position 11,761 of record JASEJS010000008.1, on the reverse strand, counting down.
TTGATCTAGAGAAACATCCTCTCCGGCAGTAAACCTCTCTATTTCATTATCCTCATGATGATTATTGTTATTTTCCCAAAGTTTCATAGTGATTATAGTAAATTACCGATTTATTACCCCATAATTAATTTATTACATCTATTTCAAACAGATGTCAATAATCGGGAATCAACGCCACAAAATAATTTTAATACTATAGGCAATGAAGCTCAAGACTTCATTTTCACCTCCGCTCCCCCCATAGAATGGGGCAGGGCTCGGTTTTTGATAGTGTTCTTGGCAATTTTTTAATTGTTTCCCAATTTTTTATTTTCCCCTCTTTAGCTCCTTCTAAATCTATTAAATGCAATCTTTTTAATCTAGCTTTTTGGAAAAGTTGAGCTATTTTTAAAGGATTAGCCCTATATACTTTTTTGATTTAAAATTACCTTTAATTAATCTAACACATTTACAAGAAATAATATCAACAGCTGGTTTCCTTCTGATCCCGCTCAGGGCAGGTACCCCTAAAATTAGACACAGAGTGTATCCCGTGATATCCTGAAAAAGACTTAAAACTGAAAGCTGAGATTGAAAAGGTAATGGCTGTTTCTTTCAGTCAATCATTAACTATTGACCGATTCTAGATAGCTGTTTTATTTTAAAATAAACACATAAACTTGTAAATTATGCCAAAGAGAAAAAGATATTTAAAAATTTATCAAAAAAATAAAAAAGGGAGGGTTCCTTTGTTTTTAAAACTTCTTGGTTTTTGTTTTTTGTTTCTGGTCTTTGGTCTTTTATTTTTATTTATCTACTATGCCAAAGATCTTCCCCGGCCAGAAAAATTTACTGAAAGAATTTCTATTCAATCGACGAAAATTTTTGATGAAACTGGGAAAGTTCTTTTATACGAAATGTATGGAGAAGAAAAAAGAACCTTAGTCTCTTTAAAAGAAATGCCAGATTATTTAGAGAAAGCTGTAATTGCAGCTGAAGATAGCAATTTTTATCATCATTGGGGAATTGATTTTAAAGGGATAATGAGGTCAGTTTTAATCAACTTGAAAATTATGAAGCCAGTTTATGGAGGTTCAACTATCCCTCAGCAGCTAATCCGAACCACCTTTCTCAATTTAGAAAAAACTGCCCAAAGGAAAATTAGGGAAATTATTTTAGCCTTAGAGTTAGATAGACGCTATTCAAAAGATCAAATTTTAGAGTGGTATTTAAACCAAGTTCCCTTTGGTTCTAATGCTTATGGAGTGGAAGCTGCCAGCCAGACCTATTTCAGAAAACCAGTTTCTGAAATCTCTTTAGCTGAAGCAGCTACTTTAGCTTCTTTAATTAGGGCTCCCAGTTATCTTTCTCCTTATGGTCCTAATAAAAATGAATTATTAGCTAGAAAGGACTATATTTTAGATAGAATGGCAGAAATTGGTTATCTCACTCGAGAAGAGGCAGAAAGAGCTAAAAAAGAAAGGTTAGAATTTGTTGAGCGAAAAATACCAATTTTAGCTCCCCATTTTGTGATGGAAGTTAAAAATTATCTAATTCAAAAATACGGAGAAGATTTTTTGCAAAAGAAGGGATTAAAAGTTTATACCACTTTGGACTGGGAACTCCAGCAATTGGCTGAAAAAGTAGTCAAGGAGGGAGCAGAAAGAAATAAAAAATATCAAGCTCACAATGCCTCTTTAGTAGCTATCTGCCCTAAAACTGGTCAGATCTTAGCTCTGGTTGGCTCAAAAGATTGGTTTGGAAAACCCTATCCTGAAGGATGCACTCCAGGGGCAAATTGTCTGTTTGAACCAAAAGTTAATGTGGCAACTTATAAAATAGGTCGCCAGCCAGGATCTGCCTTTAAGCCTTTTGTTTATGTCACTGCTTTTGAAAAAGGATATGACGACAAAGAAATTTTAATTGATGAGGAAACCAATTTTGGAATCTGGGGAGGCAAAGAATACATTCCTCAAAACTATGATGAGAGATTTCGAGGGAAAGTTTCTTTAAGAGAAGCCTTAGCCCAATCCCTAAATATTCCTTCAATAAAAGTGCTTTATTTAGTTGGTTCAGAAGAAAAAATTGAAAATCTCACCCTTAATAATTTTGTTGGAAAAGAAAAAATCTTCCTAAAAGGTTTAGAAGAAAGTATTGAGAAAGCAAAAGAAATGGGTATTACTACTTTAAATGCCCCTCTTTCTTTTTATGGACCTTCCCTTGTTTTAGGAGGAGGAGAAGTGAAGTTATTAGAAATGGTTTCAGCTTATGGGGTCTTTGCCACTGAAGGATTAAGAATTCCCCCTGTTTTTATTTTAAGAATTGAAGATTCTCATGGAAATATTATTGAGGAAAACAAAAAAACTCCGAAAAGAGTTTTAAGTAAGAATTCAGCTAGGCTCATTAATGATATTTTATCAGATAATGAAGCCAGGGCTCCCTTGTTTGGTTTAAGGTCTCTTTTGTATTTTGAAGATTATCAGGTAGCAGTAAAAACTGGAACTACCCAAGATTATCGAGATGCCTGGACCATTGGCTATACTCCCTCCCTTTCAGTTGGAGTCTGGGTTGGAAATAATGACAATTCTCCCTTAGTTAAAAAAATAGGAGTAATGTTAGCCGGTCCAATCTGGAGGAAATTTATGGAAAAAGCTTTATTAAAATTCCCAAAAGAAAACTTTAATAAACCAGAATTTAGCTTGCTTTAATGGGCATCACTACATAAATATAACTTGAATCTCCAACTGGTTTTAAAACCCCTGGTCCCTCTTCTCCATTTAATTCAAAGATTATTTCTGAACTTCTTATTGAATTTAAACCATCAATTAAAAATCGGTGATTAAAAGAAATTTCTAAAGACTCTCCCTTTATTTCTCCTCTTAAGTAGTTTTGTTGTTTTCCTAAATCAGGATTTTGGCTTAGAATTTCCACTCCCCCTCTTTTTGGGTCAATCTTAAATTTAACCTCATTGATTTTCCCACTAAATAGGGCAGCTATTTTTACTTGATTTATAAAATCGTTTTTATTTAAGATAATCTGGGTTTGGTATTTCTTTGGAATAATTTCCTGATAGGCAGGATATTCTCCCTCAATTAATCTAGAAACGAGTTGAATTTGAGGATGGGGGGTTTCTGAAAGCTCTGATTCAAATAAAACTTGATGAGGAGAAAAGTAAAGCTTTAATTTTCCGTTTTTCCCACTGAAAATATTTATTATCTCTTTTGCCGCTCTTTGGGGAAGAATAAAAGAAATTTCCTTAGCCTTAAAAGGAGTTTCTTTTTCTAAAAAGAGACTTTTTTCTCCTAATCTAAAAGAATCAGTAGCTGCCATTAAAATTTTGTTTTTTTGAAAAGAAAAATATATTCCAGAAATCTCTGGCCTGGCTGTGGAAGGAACAGCAATATCCACTATTTGAGAAAGACCCTGGCAAAAAGGGGAAGTTTCTATTTCAAAAAATTCTTCTCTTGGAACTTCAGGAATTATTGGAAAATCTTCTGCTGAAATACCTTTAATTTGAGTTTTGAAATTTTCACAATCAATTAATAAAGTTTTATCTTTTATTTCAAGGACCAATTTTTTATTTGGAAGAAAACTAACAAAATTAGAAAAAATGGAAGCTGGAACGGTTATTTTTTCTTCTTTTTCAATTTGAGCCAAACTCCACCAATTGATTCCGATTTCCAGATTAGTGGAAGTTAGTTTTAAAAAATTCTTTTCAGCTGAAATTAGAACATTGTTTAAAATAGGAAGAGAAAGGGATTTTGAGGTAATTCTTTCTACAATATTGAGTCCATTTTTGAGTTTTTCTTGTAAGATTATTAACTTCATTTTTATATTTTATTATTAATTATTATTAATCATTGGGAAAAATTATCTTTTTATCATTCTTCTATTGAGGAAAATTCAATTTAATTTTCTTAAAATAATCTTAATAAATTTTTTGTTTAAATTATCCACTAAAAATTCTTTGTTTTATTAAGTTGATTTCCTCTTCTAAATTTTCATTATTTTCCAATTCTTTTTGAATTTTTTCACAAGAGTGAATGGCGGTAGTGTGATCTTTTTTGCCCAATTTCTTTCCAATAAAAGGAAAAGAGCTGTTCAAGATTTCTCTTAATAAAAACATGGCAATTTGGCGAGGTCTAACAATTTCTCTTTTTCTAGAATTTTTTATAAGGTCCTTTTCTTTAAGATCGTAGAACTCAGCCACTGCCTGAATTATTTTTTTTGGAGTAGCTACTCTTTTTGGGCTATAAAGTATATTTTTCAAAAGGGATTTAGCGCTCTCAATATCTGGTGAGCGATTGTTTAATTTTTGATAAACTATCAATCTATTTAGGGCTCCTTCTAATTCTCTAATATTTTTCTGAATATTGGAAGCTATGTAATTATAAATTTCATCTGAAAAATCAATATTTTTCTCCCTACTTTTAGCTTTTAAAATAGCTACCCTCGTTTCAAAATCAGGATAAGAAATATCAGCAATCATTCCTCCCTCAAACCTCGATCTTAATCTTTCGGTTAAAGCTGGAATAGCTTTTGGAGGTCTGTCAGAAGAAATGACGATTTGTTTGTTTTTTTCATATAAAGCATTAAAGGTGTGAAAAAACTCCTCTTGGGTCTTTTCTTTTCCAGCTAAAAATTGAACATCATCAATAATTAAAACATCAATTTCCCGATATTTTGATTTAAATCTTTCCATCTCCTGGTTTCTAATTGAAGCTACCACTCCAGAAGTAAATTTCTCAGAGAAAATATATCTTACTCTCTTTTCAGGAAAATTTTTAACAATTTCGTTACCAATAGCCTGAAGTAAATGGGTTTTACCTAAACCCACTCCACCATAAATAAACAAGGGATTGTAGATAAAGCCAGGATTCTTTGCCACTGCCCAAGCAGCAGCCTGAGGCAGCTCATTAAAGGGTCCAACTATAAAATTTTCAAAAGTATATCTGGAATTAAGATTGGTTTCCTTGTCGATTTTAAATTCTGGAAATTCAAGCTGATTAGTCTCTTCAACTGGCAAAAGAGTTCTTTTTAGCTCTCCTTTCCCAATGCTATATTTAACTTCTTTAATTTGTTCATTTAGACTATGTAAAATTTTTAAAATAAACTTATTATATTTTTGTTCAAGCCATTCTTTAACAAAGGAATTGGGAACAGAAACAATAACCTGGCTATTTTTTTGGGAAATAATTTTAGTATTTTTAAACCAAGTAGCAAAATTAGCTGAAGAGATATTCAATTGGATTTGGGCTAAGACTGCCTGCCAAAGCTCTTCATTAGTCATAGTGGTAATACAAAACTAGTCGCTCGCCCTCTCCCCCCTCCTCTAAGAGGAGGGGGGAGCTCGCTTTTAAGACTACAACCCACCCTCCACCCTCCTTATTCCTCGCTCTGCTCGGAATAGGCACCTACCCTCGGTTTCTTTATAAATGTTGTTCGCGAAGCGAACTTACCTTAAAGGGTGGTGGGTGGGTGGCGTCCTAGTCGGGGAAACCCTTCGGTTTCCCCGACCCCTTTCCGATTTGGGTCGCTATAATATTATAACATATGTCAAATAAATGAAAAATAAAATAAAAAGATAAATTTTGTTAATAACTTGGGGAGAAAATGTGGAATTGACTTAAGTTTTTTTTGGTTTAGAATAAAATAAATATTGTTTTATGTCTATCACTTATCAGCCAAAGAGGAAAAAAAGAAAAAGGGTTCATGGATTTTTAAAAAGAAAAAGAACTAAGGGAGGAAGAAGAGTTTTAAGCAGGAGGAGAAAGAAAAAAAGAAGAAGACTGACTGTTTAATTTGATGCTACCTAAACCAAATCGTCTCACCAAAAAGAAGGATTTTGAAAGAGTTTTTAAGAAAGGAAAAGGGTTTAAAGAAGATTTTTTAATCTTAAAATTTGTTCCAAATAATTTAAATCGAAATCGAATTGGAATTGTAGTTTCTCTAAAGATTTCAAAGAAGGCAACTCTGCGCAATAGAATTAAAAGACAAATTCGAGAATTGGTCAGGCTAAGATTGTCAAAATTGATCACTCTTCCAGGAAAAGATATAGTCTTAATTGCTTTACCAGGCCTGGAAACTAAAGATTTTTGGGAAATTGAAGGAACCATAAATAAACTCTTTGAGAAAGCTGGAATTTTAGGTTTCTCAATTAAATGATTAAAATTTTAATTTTAAAGATTATCAGATTTTATCAAAATTATATTTCCCCTCATTTGGGTCGAAGCTGTCGATTTTATCCGAGTTGCTCTCAATATTCTTATTTAGCTATTGAAAAATATGGAATCTTGAGAGGTATTTTTCTTTCTTTAAGAAGAATTTTAAAATGCCATCCCTGGAATGAAGGGGGAATAGATTTTCCTTAATGTTTGAGTTTTTTGTTAATGCCTTCAATCTAATATTATATCAGCCTTTATTTAATGCCCTCATTTTACTGTATGAATATTTACCTGGCCACGATTTTGGATTGGCAGTAATTTTTTTAACAGTGGCAATGAGGATGATTTTTTATCCCCTAATGGTTCAATCAATAAAATCTCAAAAGGCCTTAAGTGAGCTTCAGCCAAAAATTCAAGAGATACAAAAAAAATACAAAGATGATCGAGAGAAACAGGCTAAGGCAATGATTGAGATTTATCAAAAAGAAAAAATTAATCCCTTTTCTGGTTGTTTGCCTCTTTTCATTCAGCTTCCAATCTTAATTGCTTTATATCGGGTGTTTTGGCAGGGGCTTCAACCAGAACAACTCTTTTTGCTTTATAGTTTCGTTCCCCATCCTGGAGTAATTAATCCTACTTTTTTTGGGTTCTTAAATCTTAGCCAGCCCAGTTTAGTTTTAGCTCTTTTAGCTGGTATCAGTCAGTTTTTTCAGACAAAAATGATTAGCCCAAAAATTAAACAAAAAAAAGGAGGGAGTCAATTTTCAGAAATGTTCCAAAAGCAGATGCTTTATTTTTTCCCAATTTTCACCGTTTTCATTCTCTGGAGATTGCCAGCCGCCCTCTCTCTTTATTGGCTGGTTACTACCTTATTTTCAATTTTTCAACAATATTTAGTTTTTAAAAAATATGCTTAGTTCAGATAATTTGGAAAAAATTAAAGAAGAAATAAAAATATTTTTTAAAAAAATGAATTTTGAAGTGGAGATTGAGCTTTTAGCTCAAAAAAATCTCACCCTTCCCATTAATTTAAAAATGGAAGATCCTCAAATCCTAATTGGAGAAAAAGGCCAGACCTTATTTGAGATTCAACATCTTTTGAAGATAATACTAAATAAAAAAATTAAGGAATCCTTTTATATTGACTTGGATATTTCAGATTATAAAAAGAAAAAAATTGAATATTTAAAAGAACTAGCCAGATCAGTGGCTGATGAAGTGGCTTTGACTAAAAAAGAAAAAATATTATTTCCTATGTCAGCTTATGAAAGAAGGATTATCCATTTAGAGATAGCTGAAAGATCAGATGTTACCTCAGAAAGCCTTGGTAAAGAGCCAGAAAGAAGAGTGGTAATTAGGCCTTATCCTTGATAATTATTTTGCAAATTCTTCTTTAGCTTTTTTTATTTTTGATACTTCTTCTGGAGCGGTAGTGATAAATTGGTCTTCGCTATAAGAAGCTACCACTTTAATTACCACATGTTTTTGGCCAGCAAAGAATAATCCTTCTCCTACTTCTGCTTCCAAAAGCATCATCTTTTCCTCTTCAGTTAAATTGAGAGTCTTTTGAACTACATCAATGGTAGCTGGAGATTGCTTCATTAAAAGCTGCAAAGAAGAATTGGCAATGATTGGTTGGCCATAGGCTGATTTCATGAAGTCATTGACATCCTGGGTAATAGTGGTTAGTCCTAACCAATATTTTCTCGCTCTTTTAGCAATCCCATACAAAAATGAAGCTCCATCTTCATTTTGCATTAACCACCAAGCTTCATCCACCACCAAAATTCTTTTTTTAAGCTCTGATTTTATCTCATTCCAGATGTATCTCATGATAATAAACATGGCTATTGGCCTTAACCCATCTTCCATGTCCCTTATTCCAAAGACTACCAAAGGTTTTTCCATTGAAATATTGGTAGGTTGGTTAAAGAATTGGGCAAAAGTGCCCTTGGTGAATTTTCTTATTCTTCTAACCAAAGATTCAGCTCCTTCCATTCTTTCCAAAACTGCTTCTAAATCTGACATTAAAGGAATTCTTTCTTTCCAATTTAAAGGATCGGTTTCAGGAGTAATATCTTTTAAAGCATAAGTTTCAGTCAAAGCCCTGTCCATAATAGCATCTTCTTCTGGAGTTAGTCCTCCTAACATGATTCTCATTAGGCCTACTAAGTTGATAATATTAGATCTTAAGACATCTTCTGGTTTTTCATCAGGCCTTGGGATTGGAAGATCAAAGGGATTTATATGATTTGGCGAAGCCAAAGAAATATTAAAGAAAGAACCTCCCACCGCCTCGGAAAGAAATTGATATTCATTTTCCGGGTCAATTACCAGGCATTCTATACCTAACATTAAGCTTCTTAAAATCTCCAATTTCACTGCATAGCTTTTTCCAGCTCCAGCTTTGGCAAAAATCACCATCCCGGCATTCTCTAAACTGAAACGGTCAAATAGGATTAAAGAGTTGTTGTGAAGATTTATGCCATATAAGATTCCCTCATTTGAACTTAAGTCAAAGGAAACAAAGGGAAAGAGAGAAGATAAGGGACCGGTATTCATTAAAGTATGAACCATTAATTGGTCCAAGCCATAAGGGGAAGAGGAATTGAAGCCTTCTCTTTGTTGGTAAAGGGCAGGTTTAATATAAATTAGTTTAGCTTCTAAAATTGACCTTAAAGTGATTTCCACTTCCTTTATTTCTTTTAGATCTCTTCCATAGACAGTTAGATAAAGACCAAATTTAAATACTCTTTCTTGGGCAGTCATTAATCTATCTCTTAAATCTTCTAGATCTCGATAGGCAGTTTCTAAAGCTGGATCTCGAATTAGGCCCTTCTCTTCTCTTTCGGCAATTTCAGCTTGAACTTCAGTCACCCTTTTTCTTAATTGCTTTAAAATTGTTCCAGTTTCCACCGGATGGATATGAATGGAAATGTCCATTGGGGTATCTAAGTTTATTACCGGAGAAAACCAGCCAGTGCTTAGATATCGGGGATAGGAGAAAATAAAAAAGGATTTGGCAAATCTCTTTCCCAATTTCAAATAATCTAAAGAAACGGCAATAGAAGAAGGGGCAATAATATCCTTTGCTTCAATAGCTGGAGCTTCAAAGATTTTTTCCGGAATTTCTCTTTTCTTTTTTAAAAATGGTAAAGCTGGAAGTTTCATCTTATTAATTCGGGAGGAATTTCTGGGTAGTAGCCCACCTCAGCTTCTTCAGGATGATATAGACTCCAGAAAAGTTCAATCAATTCAGAAGTATTAAGGGGCACACATTGAAGTCCGCATCTTCTCAAACCCAAAGCTACAAATTCTATTCTTTGCCAGAGCTGGGATTTGGCTCTTTGAAATTGTTCTTCAGTTAGGGTTTCTACTCTTTCTTTTTTAAAGATACCTCTGGCTTCCTTTATTCCCGGAATTTCGATTAAGGTAAAGGGTACTACCACAAAGAAGTTTTTAGACAAAATTTGGCGACCGGCAATCAGATCTTTGATAAATTTTCGATATTCAGCAGTTTGAATTCTAATCAATTCATTTTCTTGTTTTTCTTCCAATTCCTTTAATTTATCTAAATAACCAGTAATATTTAATATTCTAGACTGAACAATAATCTCTAAAGAAAAATCTAAAGAATTTAAGAAATTTTGAAATTGGTAGATAATAGCATTCTGTTCTTCTTCAGATTTTAAGGCAAAATTCAAAGAAGAGACCATAATCACTGCTCTTAAAGCCTTATTTTTTAAGACAATCACTCCTTCTCTAATCTGGTCAATCTCTAAAAATTGTTGAGTTGATGCCTTGGGCATATTATTTTGTTTTAGTTTCCACTTGGGTTGATAATCTCCTCAATTTGCTTTCTCCAGCTACCTTCAAAGAAGGAACTTCTTCAACTTTTTCTTTTTTTATTACCTCTTTTTTAAAAAATTTTAGTGGAGCCCCCTTTCTCCAGAGATAGATTTTCGGTTTGAGAAAAAAAATTAAAGAATTCTTGAGAATAGTTGGTAAATCTCGACTACTAATCTTCAAGAAAGCGAAGGCTAAAGCTATTCCTCCTAAAACAAAGCAAGAGATCAAAAAAAGATAAAAAGGCAAAATAAAATAAAAGACAAAACAAGCTGCCCCAGCTATTCCCACAAAAACAAACTGCCTAAAGGTTAGAGGTCCGACTATTTTAGCTTCCATTTCAATAAATTGGGGAACAATAAATCTCATAATAAATACACTAATTTACACTAAAATATTTCACGAAGAACCACGAAAATTTATCCAATGTTTTCGATTATTTGTATAAATTATTCTCTTTATAAATAGCTGAGGAGAGGCGAAATTTATGAAATATCCTAATTCATACTTGCTATTTCTTAAATAATCATAAATTCTTTCCATTAAATCACGAGGAATGATCCTTTTTGCTTTTAACTCTACAATTATTTTGTCATCTATTAAAAAATCTGGTTGATATACTCCAACTATTTTCCCTGTTAGAGGGGAATAGATTTTTATCTTTGCTTCCTTCTGATAAGGAATGTTTCGGATTTTCAATTCTTCCTCAAATGCTCTTTGATAAAGTTCTTCTTTGTGACCTGAACCGAAATGTTTTCTTACGGCAATTGCCGCTCCCTGGATTTGGTAACTAAGTTCTTTATAAAGTAAAGATTTAGCGGTCATTAGTGACAATATTCGTGGTTATTAGTGTATTTATTCAATAGGTTCTCGATAAATATCTCTTTTAGGTTTTTCTTTTAGCGGAGCCACTTCCATTTTAACTGGAGGAGCGATTTCTATTTTATAAATTTTTTCCAAATAAGGTCTCAGCGGATAAAAGATAAACCGATTAATTTCCTGAGTTATTTTTTTGGCTTTTTCTTTTTTTAATTTTATTTCTTTTTCTAAAGTCGTTTGGAATTCATCCGGTGGCAAAATTCCCATTAAGACTCGACCAACATATCTAGCTACTTCTGAAATCTCATCTACCTCATTTCTTTCACAAATGTTCCAAATATTTTCAGCTATTTCTTCAGAAAAAACTGCTTCTTTTAGTTCTGGAGGGAGTTTCTCATACAATTTCCAAAATTGCTCTCTGGTATATTTCTCTACCATAGATTTAAATAAAATTAGCTCATTTTATTATAATCCCTTCTTTTTTGGCTTCTCCTAAAATTATTGACTCTTTACTCAATCTCTTAAATTCTTCTGAAACATAACCAAAAATATCCATTGGAGCACTTTTTTTCATTCCCCGTCTTAATTAACTAAGGAAAATCAACCTTTTCATTTAAATTTGGATCTTTCTAAACCTATTTCTAATCTTATCATACCACAAATAAAAAATAGCAACAAATCACCTTTAAGGAGCTTAACTCATTTTTCTGGTGATAAAGTGTAATTCACTAACATCAATATTGGTTTATAAAAATAACTCTTTATAAAGAAATCTGCTAACTTGATAAACGGCCGTTTATGAAGTTGATAGATTTTTTCTTACCTTTCTACATTTAGGGGAAATTTGAAATTGCTATAGCAAATAATTTACATCATTGAGATATTTCACCAACATCAGCGTTGATTATCTAAAAATTGACAAAATTTGATGGTGTGATATAATTTAGTTAGCA
>JASEJS010000070.1 GCA_030016765.1 Patescibacteria group bacterium | reverse complement strand
TGTAGGCACCGGGTTCAGTTTTATCAGCGGCAAACATCAAAAATGGCTCTGATTCCCTTTCCTCAATTTCCATTTCTGCCACCTGGGGTCCCATTCCTTTGACATTTCCGGAAAATGCGGAAGTCAATAAATCCTGTCCGGCACCATAAAGACCCTGGGCCTTTGCCACCTTGGTTCCGGAGATGAAGGCATCCCAGCAGAGTTTATGAATTTTCGGATTTGCCACTCCCTTTTTGTGAGTAGTTAAAATAGCGATATCATCACCGGTATGGCCAATATAATAATCGATAATCAATCCCCTGCCCTTTTCTTTTATATAATTTTCAATTGCCTGGAGAAGTCTTTGAGAAGGCTTAATATGCCCTCCAATACTCCCAACATCAGCTTTAATTATAGATAAAGTAATCTTTGCCATATTAGTTAACATTAAATGACTTTTTGACCTTTCACTATAATTATATCATTTTAATTTTATTTTAGCCAAATTTAAGATTGTCTTAATTACTGTATCAGGATTCAAAGATATACTTTCTATTCCTTCTTTCATTATAAATTCAGCAAATTCAGGATAATCACTCGGAGCCTGGCCACAGATCCCACAGTATTTTTTCTTTTCCCTGCACAATTTTATTATTTTTGCCATCATTTTTTTAATAGTGGAGTCTCTCTCATCGGCAATATGAGCTATTTTGGCATTATCTCTATCCATTCCCAAAGATAATTGGGTGAGATCATTAGTTCCTACTGAGTAACCATCGCAAATTTCTAAAAATTCATTGGCTAAAATTACATTGGAAGGGATCTCACACATTAAATAAACTTTTAGATTGTCTTTGCCTCTTTCCAGACCAAATTTTTTCATCGATTCTAAAACTTTTTTTCCTTCTTCTACTGTTCGACAGAAAGGAATCATTACTGAAATATTTTTTAGTCCAAAAATTTCTCTACATCTTTTTATAGCCTGGCACTCCATTTCAAAAGCTGGTTGGAAATTTTTATCTAAATATCTACAAGCCCCTCTAAAACCTAACATCGGATTGGCTTCTTCTAAGGGTTCAAAAATCTCTCCTCCAATTAAATTCCGATATTCATTAGTCTTAAAATCAGAAAATCTCACAATTACCTCTTTGGGCCAAAAGGCAGCAGCAATCTGAGCTATTCCTTCAGCCAACTTATTAATAAAATATTGCTTTTTATCTTTATAGCCAATAGTTAATTCTCCAATCTTTTTAATTACTCCTTGAATTATCTTTGAGTTGACTTTTACGACACCTGTAGAAAAAGTCAACTGGTGGAAGCCTTTTAATAGGGCGGTTTTAAGTTTATTATAATGATACAATGATAAAGGATGAATTCTTATTTTCTCAGCAATAATAAACTCTTCTCTGGCTAAACCCACCCCGTCATTTGGCAAAAATGAAGTTTTAAAAGCAATTTCTGGAGCTCCAATATTTACCATAATTTTTGTTTTTAATTTTGGAATTTTCTTTAAATCATATCTTTTTATTTGAAAAGGAATTTTCCCAAAAAATATTCTTCCTTCTTTTCCCTGAGTACAATCTACCGTGATATCTTCCCCATTTTTTAAAATTTTTGTTGCCTTTTGGGTCCCAACAAGGGCTGGAATACCTAATTCTCGAGAAACTATAGCAGCATGACAAGTAGAGCCACCTTCATCAGTAACGATAGCTGAAGCTAAAGGAAAAATTGAAACCCAATCGGGATCAGTCATTTTTGTTACCAAAACTTCTCCTTTTCGAAATTGAGAAATTTTTGAGACATCAGGAATAATATGGACTTTCCCCTGGCCAATTTTATTTCCAATGGCAATCCCAGTTAAGATTGGCTTTTTAGTAATTTCTATTTGATATTCTTCATAAAATTTGATTTCCTTTGGAGCATGAACAGTTTCTGGTCTTGACTGAACAATAAATAATTGTCCAGTCTTTCCATCTTTGGCCCATTCAATGTCTTGGGGAATTTTATAATGATCTTCAATTTGGCAGGCCCATTTAGCTAAGGTCAAAATTTCTTCATCATTTAAAGAATATCTCAGCTGATCTTTTTGGGGAACATTTACTTCTTTTAATCCCCCCTCTTTAGCATAAATATATTTTTTAGTTTTTCTGCCTAAATTTTTAACAATTATAGATTTAAAACCTTCCTTTAAAGTTGGCTTGAAAACATAAAATTCGTCAGGGGTAACTTTTCCCTTAACAATCATTTCCCCTACTCCAAAAATTGAATTAATTAAAACTACATTTCTAAATCCGGTTTCTGTATCCAAAGTAAAAATTATTCCAGAAGAGGCTAAATCAGATCTAACCATTTTTTGAACTCCAACTGAAAGGGCAAATTTTAGTTGGGGAACTCTCTTTTCTTCTCGGTAAGTAATTGCTCTATCATTAAAAGCTGAAGCTAAACATTTCTTTATTGCTTTCAATAAGTTCTTTTCGCCAACGACATTTAAAAAAGTTTCAAATTCGCCAGCAAAACTCATGGTTGGTTGATCTTCGGCTACTCCAGAAGATCTAACTGCCACATCCGTATTTTTTTGATTGTATTTTTTAGATAAATCTCGATAAGCTTCTATTATTTCTTTTTTTAACTCTTCTGGAAATTCAGCTTTTAAAATTAAATTTCGAGCTGCTTTTCCAGTCTCTTGAAGACTTTTAATATTTTTAGGATTGAATTTTCTAAAAATCTCAGCTGATTTTTTATCAAGTTTATTAAATTTTAAAAAATGCCAATAAGCTTCAGTAGTTAAAGAAAAGCCATCTGGAATATTAATTCCTTTTTTACTTAATTGAGAAATCATCTCCCCCAAAGAGGCATTTTTCCCTCCAACCAAAAGTACATCTTTTTTGGAAATATCTTTAAACCATTTAATAAATTTCTGAGATTTAAATTTCATAAAAATATAGAACGAGAACAGTTCTCGTTCTTTTCATTTTACTATTCCCTTAATTTTTTCTACAATTTCTGGATTAGCCAAGGTAGAGAGGTCGCCCAATTCTTCGCCGGTAAATAATCTTTTTAAAATTCGGCGCATGATTTTGCCTGATCTCGTCTTGGGTAAATCTTCAACTAAATAAACTTCTTTTGGCAGAGCAATTGGGCCAATCTCTTTTTTAACTTGGGCTATCACTTCTTTTTTAATTTCTTCAATTGATTTTTTTATTTCTGGTAAAACTACAAAAGCTGCTGGCACTTCCCCTTTAATTTTGTCTAGAATTCCCACCACTGCACACTCTGTAACTCCTGGTAATTTATTAATTGCTGCTTCTAATTCTCCAGTGGTTAATCTATG
>JASEJS010000069.1 GCA_030016765.1 Patescibacteria group bacterium | reverse complement strand
ATGCCTTACCTCCTTTGACTACAAAAAAAGGAGAATTAGTTAATGCCATTTATGGTTTTTTATTGGTTTTTTTCAAAGCAATTAAAGATTTTCAGCCAGATTTTATCGCTGCCTGCTTTGATTTTCCAGCTCCAACTTTTCGGCACAAAAAATATAAAGAATACAAAGCCAAAAGACCGCCAGCTCCAGAAGAATTATATCAACAAATTCCCAAAGTAAAAGAGATTTTAAAAGCCTTTAAAGTTCCAATTTTTGAAAAAGAGGGTTTTGAGGCCGATGATTTAATTGGGACTATTGCTAAAGCTGCTCCAAAAAAGCAGGTTTTACCAGAGCTTGAAACAATCATTTTAAGCGGTGATTTAGACATTCTCCAATTAGTTAATTCTAAAACCAAAGTTTATTCCTTAAGAAAAGGGGTAAGAGATACTATCTTATATGATGAAGAGTTAGTAAGAGAAAAATATCAAGGATTAAATTCTAACCAACTTGATGACTTTAAAGCTCTCTGTGGAGATCCTTCTGATAACATTCCAGGAGTTTCTGGGATTGGGGCGAAGTCGGCAATTGATTTATTAAAAGAATTTGGAACAGTTGAGAATCTTTATAAAGAACTAACAGAAAATACTGAAAAGACAAAGAAATTAAAGCCAAAAATAAAAGAATTATTACTTCAGCAGAAAGAACAGGCTTTTTTGAGTAAGTCATTAGCTGAAATTAAAAAGAATGTTCCAATTGATTTTAATTTAAAAGATTGCCAATTTAAGGAATACAATGAAGAAAAAGTAATCCAACTTTTAAGAAACTTCGAATTTTATAGTCTAATTGAAAGATTGCCCAAAATAAAAAAACAGAAAGGAAAAAGACTTATTATAAAGAACTTGAAATTGTGGTAAAATAGAAAATAGATAAAAGGTCGAAAAAAGCTAAATTAAAAATAATAAATAAGATAAATTTTCATGGATAAAAAAATTATCATTGGTGTGATAATAGTAATTCTGATTTGTGTGGGGATTTGGATGGTGAAGAAACCAAAAGTAGAGAGACTCCCTGAAATTAAACTTCCAGAAATACCCAAAATAGAAAAAGGAGTGGCCGCCTGTGGCTGGAGTGTAAAAGGGGATGAGAAAGAAGCAGCAGAGGAAGCTGTATTAATGATGAAAGAAAAATTAAGAGGATCTCCAGTTTTTGCTTTTCTCTTTTCCTCAATTGGCTATGATGAAGAAAAACTTCTCCAAGAAATCAGAAATCTTTTGCCAGGAACTAAAATCTATGGTGGAACTAGCTGTTTGGGTCCAATGACTAATGATGGATTTCATATTGGCGAAAAAGCTTCCCTGGCAATTATGGGAATTTCTTCACCCTTAATTAATTGGGGAGTTGGTGGAGCTAATTTAGATGAGTTATCTCCAGAAGAAGCGGGTAAAAAGGCGGTTTTAGCAGCGATTGAAAATGCAGGAAAAGAAACTACTGAAAAAGCTAAAATGGTATTTATTACTGCTGCTCCTGGAACGGAAGAAAGAATCTTAAAAGGTATTGAAGAGATCATCGGAAAAGATGTTCCTATTTTTGGTGGAAGTAGTGGTGACAATGAAATAAAAGGAGAATGGAAACAGTATGCTAATGATAAAGTCTATAGTAATGGTCTAGCTTTAGCTGTTATGTATACCGACCTAAGGGTTGGTTTTACTTATGAAGCAGGATATCCAATGACTGAACAAAGAGGAACCGTAACTAAAGCTGAAGGGAGAGTTATTTATGAAATCAATGGACGACCAGCGGCTAAAGTTTACAATGAATGGACAGGGAGAGCTTTTGAGGCTCAAATGAAAGAGCCTGGGAAAGTTTGGGGAATATTAGCTGAGGCTACTTTCTATCCAATCGCTAAGGTTTTGAGAACTCCTGGAAGAGAACCATTTTATTTAGCTGTTCATCCTCTTTCTATTCGTTCTGATTATTCTCTAGAAGTTTTTGCCGAGATGAAAGATGGAGATGAGATAGTTCTCTTACATGGAGATTGGGATATTCTTTTGAATCGATTTCAGACAACACCAGCTAAAGCTCTTAAGGAATTTAATATAAAAAAAGGAGAAGTAATTTTTGGTCTTTATACTTATTGCGCTGGAACTATGCTCGCTATTCCTGAAAAAGAAAGGCCTAAAATGCCTTTATTAGTAAAAGAAGTAATTGGAAATATTCCTTTTATTGGCACTTTTACTTTTGGTGAACAGGGATTTGTTCCAGATATAGGTAATCATCACGGGAATCTAGTTAATTCAATAGTGCTAGTTGCTCCTTAATCGATATTGATAAATAAAATTTGATAGGAAATTGGATTGGTAATTTAACTTTATGCTAAAAAGAGGGCTTTTTAATAAGTTTTTTGGATTGATTACATTAGTAATGATTATTGTTAGTACAATTATTATAATTTTCCTTCTCAAAGAACAGACCCAAAGAATAGAAGAAGCCTTAGTTCAGGAAAATAAATTACTTATAAAGACAGCAGCCAGCATTATTGAAACTGCTTATCGGGAGGGATTTTTTCCTTTTAAGATATTAAAAGAAATTAGTGACTCTGAAAACATCCTTTTTTTATGGTTAGTTAAACCAACAGGAGAAATTTATTTTGCTGATGATCCTGAAATGATAGGAAAAAAGATTGATGACCCCTTTCTAAGCAGAGAGGAGCTTATGATTAGAGACAGTATTTATCCGCAAGGTGGTAAAAAGATAAAATTAATTACCTATCCTGTTAAACGAGAAATAGGAGAAAAACCTTGGTCTCTCTTTTTGGGAGTATCATTAGATCAAGTTGCTGCTGCTAAAAGAAAAATAATTTTTACTAGTCTCAGCTTCTTTCTAGGAGTATTAATTTTTGGCGCTTTTGTTTCCTTTTATTTAACCAAAGGGATAATTCGTCCTTTGGAAGAACTTCGAAAAGGGGTAGAAATTATAGGAAAAGGAAATTTAGATTATCGAATTAAATTAAAAACTGGTGATGAGATTGAAGAGTTGGCAGAGTCTTTTAATCAAATGGCAAAAAGTTTAGGAGAATCTCATGCTGCTTTAGAAGAAGCAAAAACTGTTTTAGAGATAAAAGTTCAGGCCAGAACAAAAGAGTTAAGAGAGTTAGTCGAGCAGAGAGAAGAAATAATCAAAGAAAGAACAAAAGAACTACGAAAGAAAATAGAAGAATTAGAAAAATTTCAAAGATTGGCTGTTGGTCGAGAACTTAAAATGATAGAATTAAAAGAAGAAATTAAAAAACTCAAAGAAGAATTAAAAGGTCGAAAATAAAAACCAAATTATAATAAAAATATAAGCTCAGAAATGGTTA
>JASEJS010000068.1 GCA_030016765.1 Patescibacteria group bacterium | reverse complement strand
AGTTATTATCGTTAACCAGACTCAAAAGTGTTACGGGATGTACTGAACGAGCACAGTGGGTTGACAAACTTCAAATGATTTGCTAATATTTAAAAAGGTTGCAGGAGGACAACCAATGATAGCACCTTAATAAAAAAATAGGAGGTGATTAGAAATGGAAGAAAAAGAATGGCTAGAATTGTTAATTGAGAATTTCCCTTACCAACAATATCCAGAGATGCGACCTGTCCAGCAGAAAGCATTTGAATTCGAGAGTAAAGTGCTTGCTACTAAGAAAACTCCAGGGATCATTGAGGCAACAACTGGTGCTGGGAAAACAGCAATAGGTTTTACCTTTTTGAAAGGATTAGAGAAGAAAGGAATTAAACCACTCTTTTATATAGTGCCTACCAAGTCAGGAGTAGAGACAGTGAAAAATCAGCATCCAGAAGTGAAAACAATGTTTGGCAAAAATGAATACGATTGCCTCTTTTATAAAAAAGAGGTGAAAGCTGATCAAGCAGCCTGTTCATTATTAGACTGTCCACATTACGTTGACCAAAAAACTGGGAAGACAAGAGATAAGGATGTTGAACCCTGTCCTTACTACCAAGATAAGTATTTAGCTAAGCAAGGAGGAATCATAGTATGTACAATGAGTTTCTATCTTTTTACTCAGTTTTTCAGTAAAGAGTGGCCTATTCCTGGAGGACTAGTGATTGACGAGGTTCACCAGATTGCTAAAGCATTCAGAAATTCATTGAAATATGAAATTACTGATCATCATCTGAAACAGGAAATTGCATTGCTTCAGAAAATTGATCCTGAGCAAGCTACTTTACTAGAGAATTTCTTAAAGAAGATGGTGGAAATAATCAAATCGAAACCACCAGCTAAACCAAATTTATTAGAAGACGATGAAATCAGGGAGCTGATGAATACAGTAATAAAGGTAAAAGTGGAAGATATAGAACCAAAGATTAAAGAAGCAATAAGAAATGGAGAAATTGATCCAAAGAAGGAGAGAGAAACACTAAAAAAAATGGAGATGCTAATTCGTGACCTAAATAAGTATTACAGATCTTTCGAATATTCACTACCTAGCGAGAAAAGTGAAAAACCATTAAATTATACCTATGCCTACTATCAAAAGAGATGGCCGAAAAGAAAAAGAGCTCAGTATCAGCTAGTAATTGGGGCTCATCATGTAGCGCCTTTGGTTCAAAAACTGCTTTCTCCGCACACCTTAGTTTACAGTGCTACCATAGGAGATGAAAAATATTTTTCATTTGAGACAGGAATTAAAGGAGAATTTCTTAGATTGTCTTCTGAATTTCCAGTGGATCATACTAGGATATTTTTGCCCACAGATACTCCAAACTTAGCCCAAAGAGTAAGGAAAAAAGGAGATGTCGGGAGAATATTGAGAAAAATAATAGAGGCTTGCAAAAGTTTAGAAGCTCGAGCATTAGTACTAGTGGTCTCAGAGAAAGAAAGAAAGAGATTCACGGAATTGGCTAGGGAGTTAAATTTAGATGCATTAACTTATGGCAATGGTCTTAGACCTAAAGAAACAGTTGAGAAATTCAAAGAAGGAGAAGGCCAAGTATTAGTAGGCACAGTAGCTAATTTTGGTGAAAGCATAGACTTGCCCAAAAATATTTGTCCAGTAATTTTCTTTTTACGGCCATGCTATCCCAAACCGGATGATCCTATAGCAGTTTTCGAAGAAAAGAGATATAAAGAATCAAAATGGGGCATCTGGCAATGGCGAGTAATGACCGAGGCTTTGCAAGCTCGAGGAAGAAATATTAGATATCCAGAGGACTATGGAGTAATTTTCTTTATTTCGGAGCAATTCAGAAAATTTGTCTACGGAGGTCTACCAGATTGGTTAGAAGATGCCTACAAGTCAACTTTAACATTTGAGGAAGCAATAACAGAGACAAAACAACTACTTAGAGAGATAAATAATTAATATTAAAAAGAGGGTCTTATTTTTACCCTCTCTTTTTTATTTAAAAAGGAGCGGGATGTAAAATTTATCTATTGATGGAGAAGATGAGATATACAAGTAACACTTAAAAAAGCCTGAATGAACAGAAATCTCCCTAATCCTCAATTTTATTTAAGATCTTGCCAAGAGAAATAACCCCTGAAATAATAAAAAGTGTTTAACGAGGTCTCATCCAGTGCATTAATTTGCCAAAAGAGAAAAAATAAGTTAAAATGAAAAATATGATTGTCAGAAAAATTGGAATTGATTTAGGGACCTGTAATTCTTTGGTTTTTGTCCCTGGAAAAGGGGTGGTTTTACAAGAACCCTCAGTAGTGGCAGTGAGTTTAGTTGAAAACGAGATTTTGGCAGTGGGAGCAAAAGCTAAAGAAATGACTGGCAGAACCCCAGACACCATTAGAGTTTATCGACCTTTAAAAGATGGAGTGATTGCTGATTATAGAATTACTGAAGCAATGCTTAGATATTTTCTGGAGAAAACTAGGAGCGGTCTTTCTAAATTGTTTAAACCAGAATTGATGATTGGGGTGCCAGCTGGTATTACCTCTACTGAGAGAAGGGCAGTGATTGAGGCTGGAATGGCGGCCGGCGCTAAAGCCGTCTTTGTAGCCAAAGAGCCAATTTTGGCAGCAATTGGAGCCGGCATTCCCATTAATTCTTGTTCAGGTCATATGATTGTTGATATTGGAGGTGGAACCTCTGAGGTAGCCCTAATTTCTTTAGGGGGAATTGTCACTTGCCATTCAGTGAGAATAGCTGGAGACAAAATGGATGCAGCTATTTCAGATTTCATTAAGAAAAAGTATAATCTAGCTATCGGCGAACAAACTGCTGAGGAAATAAAAATAAAAATTGGAACCGCTCTACCTGAAAAGGAGGAGAAATTTCTTGAAATTCGAGGTCGAGATTTAATTTTAGGATTGCCCAGAAATATTAAAATTTCATCTAATGAAGTGTGTGAGGCAATTTCTGATGTCTTAACTGAGATTATCCAGGTAATAAAAGCGGTCTTGCGTAACACTCCTCCTGAGTTATCTGCTGATGTGATGGACAAAGGAATGGTTCTTTCTGGAGGAGGGGCCCTACTTAAAAATCTTGACGAATTGATTGCCCAGGCTACCGGGGTTCCCTGTTTTACAGCTGAAGAACCATTATTATGCGTGGTCAAAGGAACTGGAGTAATTTTGGAAAACTTGGAGGTTTACAAAAAATCTATAATGTCTAAAAAATAATATCACAAATCGGAGAGGGGTCGGGAGAACCCTTCGGTTCTTCCGTGGAGGAAAACAGGGAGCGAAGCGACGTAAGAAACCGAGGGTAGGTGCCTAATCCCGCCCTCTGCAGAGGGCGGGATTAGGAGGGTGGAGGGCGGGTTGTAG
>JASEJS010000067.1 GCA_030016765.1 Patescibacteria group bacterium | reverse complement strand
CGCGCTAAGCGCGGGCTGTTTAGTTTAGTGCCGAGGATGGTTCAACCACACTATGTGGCCCTGTTTATAAACATACTCCAAATAAATTCCGAATATCTCATTCTCTCACCAGAATGAGCAGTGTAAATTAATTTTTTCATACTTTAAGTAAAAACTTTTTGATTTAAATGCCAGCCAACTTTTGAAGGATAATTTTGTTTTATATAACGTCTTCTTTTTATTAATTTCCATTTTTCAAAAACTCGACGCTTGCGAGGAAGATATAAACTTGGGTTATTTCCATACATTAATTTAGATAGCTTCTCGCAATCACTGATATAAAAACAAATAACATACTTAGGTTTCTTACCTCCTTTAGAGATCTCTTGATGGAGGCTTTTTTGAAGAATGCCTAAGTTCTCATAGAGATGGCGATTCAGCTCTTTCATAAAAGGAAAGCTAGCTTTTCCAAATGCTGCTTTTATTTGAGGTGTACCATTAACTTTATAAATATACACACTTCCATCACCGTCAAAAAACCCCCGAACAAAATCAGAAAAATATTTTGTGAGACTTTTATAAAATTTAAATTATTAGTTTTTTTAGGTAATATTCCTAAATCCATTAAATCCTTTGTTATTATTGGATTGCGAATTTGTAATTGGAAAGCGACATTTCCTTCTTTGTCTGTTTTTTACTAATTTTATGCTCAGAATTTAATACTTTCCTAAGGCGATACAAATGTTTTTTGTTAGCCGATGTGATATTAAAAGTGAAAGGATTCTTTTTTCGATCCTTACTTACTGTAATAGAGCCGTCAGCAATAAAATAACCTAAAATATAACTCATTTCAGAAGACCAGGTTTTGAAAAAATTTTGATTAACGTGTTTTGTGAATATCCTTCCCATAAAATTCTAAAATTGTGCCGAGGGAGGGACTTGCACCCTCAAGGAGTTTACCTCCATAGGATTTTAAGTCCTACGTGTTTGCTGAATTTCACCACCTCGGCAAAGCTTGAGGCGCAGGCGGGAATCGAACCCGCGTGAAAGGATTTGCAGTCCTCTGCCTAAGCCACTTGGCTACTGCGCCATTAAATTATTTTAACAATTTTTAATTTCTTTTCAAGATTTTTCCTTAATTTCCTCTAAAATTTCTTCAATTTGGCCAGCTTCTCTGGTTTTTTTCTCTTCTAAAAACTTAATTTGGGGAACTGGTCTCATTTTTAGTCTTTTATTTAATTTTTGCTGAAGTTTATAAATTAATTGGTTCAAAATCTGAATTGCTTTAGCAGCTTGATTTTCCGGCATTATTGAAAGAAAGACCTTGCTTTGACTTAAATCAACCGAAGTTTCTACTCTGGTAACCGTTATTAAAATCTCTCTTTCTAAATCAATCTCTCTAAGAAGAATCTGACTTAATTCTCTTTTTATAAGTTGATTAACTCGCTGGATGCGTTTACTCATAAAATCTAATCTTTCTGCCTTTCTTCAGTATAGATTGATAATCCATCGCCCACTTCGATTTTAACTTCCCCTTCATATAATATCCCACATTCCCGACCCTTTATTGCTTTATCAACATCTTTTTTATTTATTTGAAGATTAATCAGTTTTCCCTTGCCAATTAACTCTTTATTTCGAAAAATTTCAATCAAAGTTCCTTTCTTAACCTCTCCCTCAATAACTCTTCCTCCAACAATTTGGCGATTCTTCTCAGTTAAAAAGATCACTAAAGTTTTTACCTTTCCTAAATCTTTTCTGATCAACTTAGGTTTCCCAAGCTTTTCCATAAATTTACGTACCCCTTCTACTAGATCATAAATTATCTCAAAAGCTAATATTTTAACCTTCTCTCTTTCAGCTAATATTTTAGCTACTGGATTTATTTTTACTCGAAATCCTAAAATTTTAGCTTTGGCTTGGCTGGCTAACTTGACATCAGATTCGGTTATCTCTCCTACCCCTTTTTTTAAAATTCTCAAAATAATTTTTTCCTGGGGAAGATTTTTCAAAGCCCCTTCAATTGCTTCTAAAGAACCCAAGACATCAGCCTTTAAGATTAAATTAAGAACTCTTTGGTCAGATTTCACATTAATTATTTCTGGCGCCATCTTTTCCTCAATTTCTAAATTGGCTCGAGCAGTTTCAATATCAGGAAAGACTTTCAATTTCTCTCCAACCTTGGGAACATTTTCAAATCCCAAAACAATTACTGGCTGAGAGGGTAGAGCCTCTGAGATAGGAACTCCTTGAAAATCTTCTAAAGTCTTAACTCTCCCTAAAGTAGAAGAAGTGCCAATAATCTGACCTGGCCCTAATTTCCCTTGATTTAAAATCAAAGTAGCAGTCGGTCCTCGCCGATTATCTAAATAGGCCTCAATTATTGTTCCCTCTGCTGGTTTTTCCAAATCTGTCTTTAATTCTTCCATTTCGGCAATTAATAAAATAAGCTCCAATAGTTCTTCAATATTTTCTCCAGTCTTAGCTGAGAGATTAACTGCTGGAATCTTTCCTCCCATTGATTCAACCAAAATTCCTTCTTTCTGCAATTCTCTCTTCACCCTTTCAGGATTAGCTTCTGGTTTATCTATTTTATTGAGAGCAACAATTATTGGAATTCCCAATCTTTTTAAGCAAGAAATGGCTTCTTTGGTCTGAGCTTTCACTCCTTCACAGCTATCTATTACTAAAACAGCAATATCAGCTACCTTAGCTCCTCTAGACCTCATTTGAGAAAAAGCCTCATGGCCAGGAGTATCAATAAAGGTAATTTTTTTACCTTCTCTTTCAATTTGATAGGCTCCAATATGTTGAGTAATAACTCCTCCTGGTTTTCCGGCAGGAACTTCCATTTTTCGAATAGCTAATAGAAGACTGGATTTCCCATGATCAATATGGCCAAGAACCACCACTACCGGCGGCCTGGTTATTAAATTTTGCTTTTCTTCCCCAACCATAATATTTAAGCTAACGTCTCTAAGTTGAAATAATCTGCGATCGCAGATTTTCTTAATTTTGATATTTGACTGTTCTTTATCTCTCATTAGACTCTTTGGGCTTTTTTTATTGCCTCTTTCTCTTCTTCAGATAAAGAATACTCAGAAATACCTCCTTTAATTGGTTTGCCAAAAACTCTGTTTTCTTTGCTGGTATAAAGACTGGTAATTACTACTCCATCATCATTTCCATCTAATAGAGCAATAGAAAAGCTTTGATCGCCACCAATTTCTGAAAAGGGATTAAACCTTACTATTCCAATTTTTTGAACTGAAAATTTATTTTCTTTTTTTAAGTTTTCCAATTCCTCAGAAATTCTTTCAAAATTTCTTTCCAAATCTTTAAATCGAATTAAAATCTCTTGAAAATTCTCTGGCTCCTTTTTCCTTTTTTTGAAAAAATTAAACATATTT
>JASEJS010000066.1 GCA_030016765.1 Patescibacteria group bacterium | reverse complement strand
GCCCCGAAAAGGGGATTTTTTATTGCATACGAAAAGCGCGCCTTTGCCCTTCGGGTAATGCGAATGCGCCCCTGCGAATAATCTATGTTTACCGGAATAATAACTCATCTTGGAAAATTGGAAAAAATTGAGAAAACTCATTATCTTTTTTCAGCTGAAAAATCTTTTTGTCAGAAGTTGAAAAAAGGAACCAGTGTCTCTATTAATGGAATTTGTCTGACTGTAGAAAAAGTTTTAAATAAAAATCAATTTTCAGTTGAAGCAATGCCAGAGACTTTAAAAAGGACAAATTTGGGAGAATTGAAAATCGGAGATTTTGTCAATCTTGAACTTTCTTTAACTCCCAATAGTTTTTTGAGTGGCCATTTTGTTCAAGGCCACATTGATGGGACAGCTGAAATTATCGCGATTAAACCAGAAAAGAACAGTTGGATTTTTAAATTCAAAGTTAAAAAGAATTTGGCAAAATATTTGATTGAAAAGGGAGCTATTGCCATAAATGGAGTTTCAATGACTATTATTGATGTTAAAAAAGATTCTTTTTCAGTTGGCGTCATTCCTTACACTTGGAAAAAAACTATTTTTCAGTTCAATAAAATTGAAGATAAGGTAAATATTGAAATTGATGTTTTAGCCAAATATATTAGAAAATTCATTTCATGAAAATTGCTATAATTTTTAGTACTTTTTGGGAAGAGATTTCAGAAAAAATTTTAAATTCCTGTTTAAAAACTTTAAAGGAAAAGGGAATTTCTGAAAAGAAAATTGAAATTTTTAAAGTTCCAGGAGCTTTGGAAATTCCTCTTTTGGCAAAAAAATTGGCCAAAAAAAGAAAATACAAGGCCATAATTGCCATTGGCACAGTGATTAAAGGAAAGACATTTCATTTTAAGCAAGTAGCTATTGAATCGGTCAAAGGTTGTCAAAGAGTTTCTTATGAGTATGAAATTCCAGTTATCTTTGAAGTATTATCTGTCTACGACAAAAAAGATGCTCTAAAAAGGGCAATGCAAAAAGGCAAAGAAGGAGCTTTAACTGTCTTAAAAATGATTGAAATTTTAAAAGCCTTGTAGATCAACTTCGAGACCGCCACTTTCACCAGAATAAAATCGTGAAGCCAGTCAAAGTTGTATCGCGGGGGAAAATGTTTAAGGTAGAACCTTAAACACTCATTTTAATATGAGAAATCCTTTTTCTTCAATTAAAGAGGCAATAGAAGATTTTAAAAGAGGAAATATGCTTATTGTGATTGACAATCCGGCCAGAGAAAATCAGGGTGATTTGATTTTTCCAGCTGAAAAAGTGACCAAAGAAAAAGTCAATTTTTTGCTAAAAAATTGCCGAGGTCTAATTTGTGTTGCCATCACCAAAGAGCAGGCCAGAAAATTAAAACTTCCCCTGATGGTTGACCCGATTGAAAATAGCGAAACTACCGGTGTCCAGTTTACGGTAACCGTTGATGCTCGACAGGTTAAATCTTTTGGGATTTCCGCCCTTGACCGGGCAAAGACAATAAGGATCCTCTCTAAGCCAGAAGCAAAGCCCACTGATTTAGTGAGACCTGGCCATATTTTTCCCCTCCTGGCAAGAGATGGAGGGGTTTTAGAAAGAGCGGGTCATACGGAAGCAGCAATAGATTTAATGAGATTAGCTGGTCTTTTCCCAGTAGCAGTTTTATCAGAAATTTTAAATGAAAAGGGGGAAGTAGCCCGATTTTCTGAATTACTTAAATTTTCTCAAAAATTCAAAATTAAAATTTTATCAATTGAAACTCTTATTGCTTACCTCAAAAAGCATCCTCTTCCTTCTCTTGATACAAGAACTACTTTCAAAACCGCCTCTTCTTCCTTGCTTACCAAGTATGGATTATTTAATCTCGCTGTCTATAAGTCAATTATTGACAGCCGAGAGCATATTGCCTTATTTAAGGGAATTCAGGGAAAAAGGATAAAAACTCCACTACTAACCAGAATCCATTGTCAATGTCTAACCGGGGAGACATTTTCTTCTCTCAAATGCGATTGTCAGCAACAATTGGAGAAAAGTTTAAAATTGCTTGCTAAAAGAAAGCAGGGAATTCTTATCTACTTAAATCAAGAAGGAAGGGGAATTGGATTGAGCAATAAAATTAAGGCCTATTGCCTTCAGGAAAAGGGACTTGATACTGTTAGTGCTAATGAAGCCCTGGGTTTGCCAATTGATGCCAGGGATTATCAGGTGGCGGCAGAAATTTTAAAAGATTTAGGCATTTCAAAAATTGAACTTTTAACCAATAACCCTCAAAAAATTAAACAACTTAAAGATTTTGGAATTGAAGTTACCAGGCAAATTCCCTTAGAGTGTGTTTCTGAAACAAATAAAACCTATCTTCAGGTGAAAAAATATAAGTTAGGTCATATCTTAAAACAGGTGTAAGATGGAAGAAGAATTTTTTCTTAAGGAAGCCCTAAAATTAGCAAAAAAGGGGTTAAGCTGGACAAATCCTAACCCAATGGTTGGGGCAGTAATTGTCAAAAATGGAAAAATCATTGCCAAAGGGTATCATAAACGGGTTGGACTACCGCATGCGGAAATTGAGGCCCTGCGTGTTGCCAAGAGTGATGTTAAAGGTTCAACACTCTATACCAATCTTGAACCCTGCAGTCATTGGGGTCGAACCCCACCCTGTGTTCAATCTCTCATTCGAGCAGGAATAAGCCAGATTGTTTGTTCAACACTTGACCCAAATCCTAAGGTTCGAGGCCGAGGAGTAAATATATTAAAAAAAGCCGGTGTCAAGGTATCAGTTGGGCTATTGGAGAAAGAGGCACGGTTTTTAAATGAGGCATTTTTTACCTTCCATCAAAAAAAGAGGCCTTTTATAGCCATAAAATTTGCTGCCAGTTTAGATGGAAAAATCGCTACAAAAACAGGCCAATCAAAATGGATTACTAATGAAAGTGCCCGGAACTATGCCAGGAAATTAAGAGCTTATTATCAAGCGGTATTAGTAGGCATTAAGACTGTCTTAAAAGATAATCCCCATTTAGGGCTAAGTTCACCCACCAAATTTAAAGAGCCTTTACGGATTATATTAGACCCAGAATTAAAAATCCCTCTCAAGAGTCAGGTCCTTCGGGACAATAATGTTTTACTCATCACTACTTCTTTTGCTGAAAAAGAAAAACTAAAGGAACTGAAAAAGAGAAACATAGCGATTATTTCTTACCAGAACAAAAGAATTTCTCTCAATCGCCTTTTAGATGATTTAAGAAAGCGGGAAATTATCAGCATCTTAGTTGAGGGCGGTGGTGAGACCATCGGTAATTTTGTAGACAAAAAACTTGTTGATAAAATATATGCTTTCTATTCGCCAATTATTATTGGCGGAAAAGAAGCCATAAGCGCTGTTTCTGGTAAAGGAATTGAAAATCTAAAATCGGCAATTCATTTTACCAATCTTTCTTTCAAGCATTTTAGTGACAATTTTCTTCTCATTGGTTATCCAAAGCCAGAGCAAATTGAAATTAGCAAAAAGCTTTGATTAAATCAATTAATTCTTTTTTCTTTTTTTCTAATAATTTTTTTGTTTTTGCTTCTAAAACCAATCGCAAAACTGGTTCGGTCTGGGAAGGTCTAACTAAAAACCACCAATTCTTAAAATCTATTCTCAGACCATCTAAGTGAGAAATTTTGCCTTTTTGATATTTTTTTTCAAGTCGGACTAAAATATCTTTTTTGGGTTTTAGTTTAAAATTAATTTCTCCGGAATGAAAATATTTTTTAAAAGGCCTAATCA